>JAGRIN010000354.1 GCA_020443245.1 Pseudomonadales bacterium | reverse complement strand
CCGCACACTTCTCGACGGGCACAGACTCGCCGGTCAGCGCCGATTCGTCGATTTGGAGTTCGCGCGAGCGACTCACGCGCATGTCGGCTGGGACTCTGTCGCCCGATTGGAGCACGACAAGATCGCCCGGCACCAGTTGGCTCGCGGGAATTCGCTGCCGTTGGCCCGCGCGAATGACCGAGGTTTCGCTCGTCATGGCACGAGCCAGGGCGGCGATGGCTCGAAGCGCCTTCGATTCTTGGAGGAATCCGATAAAGGCGTTGACGATCACCACGCCGAAAATGACGCCGGCGTCCACCCACTCCCGCAGGAATGTGGTGATGATCGCCGCCGCCAGCAGGATGTAGATCAGTGGCTGGTGAAACTGGAGCAAGAACCGCATCAGCGGGCCCTGTCCCCGCCGTTGCGTCAGAACGTTGGGCCCGAAGTGCGCCTGGCGGCGCGCCACTTCGAAGGCGTCGAGGCCCGCCTGTGCGGTTGTGTCGAGCAGTTTGAGCGTCTCACCTGCCGAAACATGATGCCAATGATTTCCAAAGCTGGTCTGCATCGACCCAACTCCTCCGGACGCGTTCCCCTCCGTTCCGATGAGTTGGCCTTGCCCGCCTTGCCTACGAGCCGCCGTCCCGACAGGATCTGAATCAGTGACGATTTTGCTCTGCATTCTCTCAACCGATCCTGTACGAGAACCCTTCAGGTTTGATAGCCAGCACCGAGCATGGTGAATCACGCACGATGGCTTCGGCGGTTGTGCCGATCAGCATGCCGACCAGCCAGGAACGACCCCGGGTCCCGGTAACTACGAGGTCCGCTCCGGACGACTTGAGGAACTCGGTAATCCCCCACTTGACCTCGGTTGCCTCGATAAGGTGATGTTCTACATTCAGTGCGATGGTCTCGGATTCGTAGGGCCGGAGAAACTCCTCAAGTCGCGAGTTCAGATGATCCCGATACTGTTTCTGAAAGTCCGGCGACGCCTGGAGCGTTGGCGACATGTAATGCACAACCTGCCAAGGCGGAGAAAACACGTGAAGTACGTCAATCGCCGCCGAATCTTGCTGCGCGCAGCGGATGGCCTGCTCGATGACGAGTGCTGATGATTCCGAGAAGTCAATACACGCTGCGATGCGCGCAAACGGCCTTCTGCCGTTCTCGCGAACAAGCATGACCTTCGTGGGTGCCTTCCGTACACACTTTGCGGCAAGCGTGCCCGCGCCACGATGCGAAGTCGAGGTACCGTGAGCACCGAGAATCAAGAGATCCGCCGATACGACTCGGATGCAGCACATGATTGCGTAGAATGGATTGCCGATGACGATATCGACATTCATTTCCGACCGCGGGGAATGCGTCTCGGCATTCACGGCAGCCAGTGCTTGTGCCGCCGCGATCGCTTCGTTGGCGCGTCGTCTTGCGGCCTTTCGCACCTCGGCTTCGGTGTGCGCCTCCGCCGCGCCATAAGCCCTGGCCAAGTCGGATACCACGAGCGACTCGATTACGTGTATGACGTGGATGTGCGCCGCATTCCACTGAGCCATTCGCATCGCTTGGGCCAGCGCGGCATCCGAGGACTTCGTATAGTCGATTCCGACGACAATGTTCTTCAGATTATCCACGGTTGCACCTCCCTCTGTCGCCGGCCGGGCGAATACGCTGACCACGGAGTTCAATCGGCCAGCGCGACAGCAGGCGCGCCGCTGAACTCGGACTATGTCAGATGCAACGAACAACGCGCACGCAGCTCCTGCTCTGCCTGGAGCCAGTCGGCCATGGGGTCGCCTGGTGCTCCGTTCCGGGTCAGGCTGATTTCGAATGCGCGCTGCCGAATCTCGTCTTCCGTCGGTTCGCTGACCGCCGCGTCGGCCGGGCAGGGCTCGATCGATTCCGTTGCATCGAAGCGGCGTTCGCAATCCTCGCTCATCATCGCATCCTGCGCCATCTCTCTGGGCTTGCGGCCCGTCGAGTGAACAGCCGCCGTGCAGGATTCATGCCGCTCCTGCGGTTCGGCCAAGTGCTTAAGCGATTTGCGTCCCATGTTTCCAATCTCCTTTCAACTAAACAGCTGAGACTCGACCCTACCTCGCTACCTTCCCGCTCGACTTGGGGCACAGCGGTCATTCGTCTGATCAATGCCGTTCTCAGGCCCGTCCACCTCAGTCGTGTTTACAATGTCCAACGATCCGCAAATCACCCAGGCCCAAGGGCGCCGAGTTAGCTCCGGTCGGCGCGATTCCAGAGGCCGCGGTTCGCCTTACTCGTGTTGCCATGCGCCTGCATAATGCGGAGCAGGAATTCGTCGAGTTCGATGCGGCCCCGCACACAATCTACAACCACCGCGCCGACGATTTGATAAAACTGCGCATAGTTCGCGGCGGTGAGGACCGACGCCCAGTACTCGCCGGCGTCGTGCTGGCGTTCTGTCATCGCGGCTTCGTCGTCCCTGGTCGCTCTCTCGATTTTCCATTGGGTATCCATAGGGGCACCTCTTCATCGTGCTAACGCCTCACTGGGCAACGCGTGGCGTTAGCGCCGGCGACAACGGCCAGCATCTCTTCCTCAGACGCATCACGCCACGAACCCGCCGTCAACGCGCGGTGCCTTTCTCGATCCTCCGAGTGCTCGCCGTCGTTCCAGGTCGATCGACACTCTACGGACGATTTGCTCCGCTGCGTCGCTTACGGTCGCTTCGATTCCGACCCTTGTGACCTCAACGCGAAGCTCCCCATTCGGAACGGTTTGCGCCACGCTCCGACACGTTGTTTCGACGCCGTCGCGGGGCCCGTTCACGTCGGTGAGCGGGACCGATACGCGCCGGACCAGCCCGTCGAAGCGGCTCGAGGCAAACGCGAGCCTGGGTGTGGCGATCTCGCGCCGAACGGAGGTCAGGTCGAGGTTTCTGGCGACGGTCTGAATCTGCCTGGCTACGGTCCCTCGTGCTCGCCCGGCGCTTCTTTCATTCAAGCCTACGCCGCGTTCGACCCATCGGGTATTAGATAAAGTATGCTTGACACATCGGTTTTTCCGAGGTATGGTTCCGGCATGGAGTGGCTTAACTACCACCATCTTCTGTATTTCTGGGTCGTCGCGAAGGAGGGGACCGTTGCAGCCGCATCCGAGAAGCTCATGCTTGCACAGCCGACGATCTCGGGGCAGATACGGGAGTTGGAGAACGCACTGGGCCAGAAGCTGTTTCGGCGTCGAGGGCGATATCTTGCCCTGACCGATGCCGGACGTATGGTCTACCGCTACGCCGACGGAATCTTCGCGCTCGGTCGCGAGTTGATCGATACCATGAAGGGTCGACCGGCCGGCAGCCC
>JAGRIN010000353.1 GCA_020443245.1 Pseudomonadales bacterium | reverse complement strand
TGATAATCCTTCTTGAAGATCTTGGTGAAGCTTGCGGTGGTGTCGAGTGAATCGATGATGAGTTCGAGACCGGCCTTCTTTGCCTCTTCTTTGAGTATCGACGCGAGCTGCACCTGGTCACCGGTGTTGGTCACCGTCAGTGCAAATGAGAGTCGCTGTCCCTTGTCGTTGACAAGTATGCCGTCTGCGCCGCGATTGACGAACCCGGCTTCTGCAAAATACTGCTTCGCCTTTTCGAGATCGAACGGTCGGGCGCGCAGTGTCGGGTGGGAGTAGGCGCCGTAGCCGTCTGCAAACGCGCGAATCCTTCGCCGGTCGCCACGATACAGGCCCTCGTTCACCTTGTCGAAATTGATCGCGTACTGGATACCGATGCGCAACGTCCTGTCCGACAACATCGGTTGCATCGCGTTCATGTAAAGGCCGACCCTCGCCGCCGGCAACTGGTCGTAGACTTGCGCGCGCTCGATGTACCCCTTGCGGAAGGGGCTATCATCGGCGCGGTCATACCACAGTTCGGTCAAGTCGAGCGGGAACCAATCGAGTTGTCCATTCAGGAAGAATTCGAATGCCTTGGCATCGTCCCGGATGACAACGTAAGTCAGCTTGTCCGGGTTGAATCGATGGCGATAGAACGGTTTGTCATCGGCCCACCAGTGCGGTAATCGTTCGAATGTGATCTGGCGACCGCGTTTCACCTCGTCCGGGTTGACAGTGTACGGGCCGGTGACGGGCGAGAAACGCCAGTGATAACGATCCGTGTAGTCCGAACCAAACTCTCGGTAGAAATCGCGCTGAACCAGTATGAGGCTGGTCATCCCGAACAGCGGGTCCGGACTGGGTTTGGTTTGTGTGATCGCGATCGTTTCGGCGTCATAACGCGTGATTCGCTGGATGTTCTCATCGTAAACACGGTTGATCGCGGGATCGTTGATGTCCGGCGAGAGCAGGAAGTAGAGCGAGAAGAAGACGTCTTCAGCGGAGAATGGCTTGCCGTCACTCCAGCGAGCGTCCGGGTCGAGCTTCAGGTATATGGTCCGGGAATCTACCGGATCGATGGCCCACTCTCGCGCGAGACCCGGAATGTATCCGTCCATCCATGGATGCCGGCCCAGCAGGTTCACGCTGTTGGCAGACCATAGCGGTCCGCGAAGCGTCGTGTTGGCATCCGGGCCGACAACCCTCAGCGTTTGCTGCATCGAGCTGAGCCGAAGTGTCAGTTCGCCGCCGCGTTTTGCATTGGGATCACCGAAAGTCGGCATGCCTGAGCCATCTTGCCAGTCAAGGTGTTGAGGAAGCTGTGCCGGTGTGGCAAAGACAAACCGCTCGGGATGTTCGCGATAATACGTCTCGACCGCCTCGGTGTTGTCAAAACTCGCTGGCTGGTCTCCGGCCTTTCCGCCGCAACCGCTGAGGAGTGCGCCCAGAAGCACAGACAGCAAGTGCCCGAGGATCTTGTTCATGCGTTCACCTTACCGTCGCCCGGCCTGAAACGTGCAACATAGCAGGCTTGCGAGCTGTTGTGGGGATTCAGGGCTGCAGTTGGTTGCAGAGGTCAATGTTGTCTCGTCCCGGCAGTTTGCCTGTACTCGCGCCAGTGGGTAGCGGTGTGTCCTTGCAGCACGGAAAAACATAAGATTGCCCTTTGTGGGCGGCGAACCCGTATCCCGTGGTCACGCATCGATTCTTGCGAGTCGATGTCCGTCCCTGGATCGCGCCGACACCCAGGGTATTCCGGATCAGGCGATATTGCGGGAGACACGCGTTGGCAGGCAAGGTCGATACCGGCGGACAAACCAGCACGATTAACCTGGCTGCGGTTGCGGCACGAGGTCGTGAGCATGCGCTGACGATGGACTTTCGCCTGCCGCCCGGCGACCCGGTGAGCCACTTCGGGGCCGGGTTCGCTGCAACGATGGCTGCCAACCACTTCATCTCCGGCCTGCCGCTCGACTTCTGCGCCGAACACGTCGGCTATTTCACCGCCCCTTACGCAGATCGTCGGCATGTTGTCGACTATTCCAGCGATGAAGCGGCGCGCGCCGTGCACGTCAAACTCGACAACGGCGTGACCCGGACCGCCAGGATGTTTGGCTCGCAAGGTGCAATCTCGCTCCCATTGGGTTCGCAGGGCATCCACTTTGCACCTTCTGTGGTCGAGCCGGACCCTTGGGCCCAACGCGATGGCGTGTCGCCGGAAGAAATTGTCCTGCCTGAGAGCGAGGCACTGTCTGCTGCGCTGGACCACGCGTTCATTGACGAGGCGATGACCGCCGCGATGATCATCACCCACCGGGGCAGAATCGTCGCCGAACGCTATCGTCCGGGTATCGGAATCGGAACGCCGCTCGAGAGTTGGTCGATGGGCAAGAGCCTGACGGCCACCATGCTCGCTCGCCTGATTCACGAGGGCGTCTACGATCTCTGGCAGCCGGCGCCGATCCCGGAATGGCAGACGGCGCGCGACCCACGCCACGCGATTCGTATTGCGGACATCCTGCGAATGTCCAGTGGCCTGCGATTTCGTGCGATGCAGGACCCTGACTATGACCCGGGATTGGGTTACCCGGACCATCTCTACGTCTACACCGGCGGTATCGATGCTTTCAGGTTTTGCGCGAACCTGGCGTCACAATGGGCGCCCAATATCGTCGGTCGCTATCGGAACTGCGATCCGGTGCTGATCAACTACCTGATCCGGCTCGCGGTCGAAAAGCGTGGCAAGGACTATCACAGTTGGCCGCAACGAAACCTGTTCGATCCGTTGGGGATCACGAGTTTCACGCTTGAGACGGACCCTTACGGCAACTTCCTGACGCAGGGTTACGAATTCGCGACCGCCAGGGACTGGGCCCGTCTCGGCAACCTGTACCTGCAGGGCGGAGTCTGGAACGGTGAGCGCCTGTTACCTGAGGGGTGGTGCAGTTTCGCGTCAACCCTTGCGCCGGCGTGGGTCGATGACGGCCGGCCAATCTACGGCGCGTTCTTCTGGGTCAACGGCGATGGCGTATTGCCGCTGCCGAAGGATGCGTATTTCATGGGCGGTGCGGGCCTGCAGCGCACGTTTATCGTCCCATCGCACGACCTCTGTGTCGTGCGGCTGGGCCACTACAGCGGTATGGAGGCCGGTACGCCAGCACTGAAGCGCTCGCTGGCGGCGATTATCGAAGCCATCGGTTGAGTTTCACCAGACGACAAGCACTGTCGTGGCCATCCGGGGGCGGTCGGGCATGAAAATTGGCGGTTCACCGGGCACCTATTCCCTGTAAAATCCGGCTTCGATCTATCACTGCCAACTTGGACCATGACACCAGAGCGACAACCCTCAGACCTTG
>JAGRIN010000352.1 GCA_020443245.1 Pseudomonadales bacterium | reverse complement strand
TCCCTGCAAACTCGTCGCCGTCATCCCGGCGATGGACAAGTACATCTTCGCCAATCGCTCGGGCATAAAGGTCGCGGAATACACGGGTTCCCAACTCGCCAACATGATCGTGACCGAGAACAGTGAGATCCTCGACACCGGCGCAGAATTCGAAAATGTGCTAGCCTCTGTCGTGACCGGTTTGCGCGAAGACAGGCACAAGAGCTACGACGAGTTGACCGGTGATACGGCATGATCGACAACCATGCCACGATCGATCTTGTAAGGGGGAAATCACCATCAGCAGCCTGGCCACGACCAACAGCCCGTTCGACTTTAGCGCAATGCACGCGGGCATCCAGACCTACATCGATAACAATATTCTCGCGGGTGCATCCGCCGTTGTCCTGAAGGACAACCACATCGTCGATTTCAAGACCTGGGGCTATGCCGACATCGAAACGCAGCGGCCCGTTGCTGAAGACACGATCTTCCGCATCTATTCGAACACCAAGATCGTCACATCCGTCGCCGCGATGTGCCTTCATGAGGACGGATGCTTCGCACTGGATGATCCCATCGAAAAGCACCTGCCTCAACTCGCCGACCGACAGGTGTTGAGAAAGGACGCGACAGACATCGCGGACACTGAACCCGCCAGCTCGAAGGGTACGATTCGCCAGCTCATGAGCCACTCGGCGGGATTCTCCTACGGTTTTCTCCAGGAATGCCCGACGCTGGACAAGGTGCTCACCGATGTCGACATCATGGGAGCCGATTCAACGCTGGCCGAGATGGTCGACAAACTCGGCACCTTGCCGCTTGCCTATCATCCCGGAGAGCGCTGGCAGTACAGCGTCTCTGCAGACATCCTCGCACGGCTCGTCGAAGTCTGGTCCGGCAAGACTTTCATCGAGTTCCTGCAGGAACGAATCTTTGGTCCACTCGACATGGTCGACACGGACTTCTACGTGCCCGAGTCCAAACACGCGCGGTTCGCCACCAACTACGTGCCGGTCAATCCGATGCAGCCCATGGAAGGCGGGCTGAACGCGGCGCCGGACCTGCTCATCGGCGGCTACCTCAAACCAAAGCGCTTCATGTCCGGCGGTGGTGGCCTGGTTTCCACGATCGGCGACTACACCTCTTTCATACGCATGCTGGTGGGCGAAGGCGAGTTCGGCGGCGTACGAATCCTTGCACCGGAGACGGTGCGAATGATGCACACAAACCAGCTGCCTGTGGGCGTTGGCGTGCAACTCCCGAACTGGTTCATGCCCGATACCGTTTTCGGCCTCGGTCTCGCCATCAAAACGGCGCCACGAGAAGGCGAACCGGCGGAGGCGATCGACGAGTTCCACTGGGGCGGCATGGCCGGCACCCACTCATGGATCTCGCCACGTGCGGGGCTCGCTGCGCTGATTTTCACCCAGCGCCTGCCGGGCTTCTGGCATCCGTTCAGTCACGACTTCAAACGCCTGGTGTACCAGGCCGTTTCCGCCTGACATGATCTCCGGCGATATCGACCTCGACAAGCTCATCTCGGATATTGAGCAGCAAATCGAAATCCTGAACGCTATCGCCGGAGACAACGCCATCCTGACGGAACAACTGCGGCTCCTGCAGGAATCTCGCGATACGATACTGTCGATGGAACTCGAGATCGGGCGGCTGGTCGACCTGATCGATCCCGACGATCTCGTTGATCACTCGACCTTCATCGAGCGATCCCGCGAGGCGGATTAACGAATCCTGGTCAGCAAATACGCGGGGAGTTCCTCGATCGATATGCGTTCCTGCGCCATCGAATCACGGTGGCGCAGGGTCACGGTATCGAGTTTCCCGGCATCCGGTCCTTCCTTGACGCCTTCGAGCGTCTCGAAGTCGATCGTGATCCCGAACGGTGTCCCCACTTCGTCCTGCCGACGATAGCGCCTGCCGATCGCGCCGGTCTCGTCATAGAAAGTGGCCATGTGCGGCCGCAAGCGCGCTTCGACTTCCCTCGCCTTCGCCACGAGCTCTGGCTTGTTCTTCAGCAGGGGAAAGATACCGACCTTGATGGGCGCGACCGAGGGCGCGAAGTGCAGCACGGTGCGCACTTCCGTCTTGCCCTTCTCGTCAGTGACTTCCTGCTCATCGAAGGCCTCGCAGATGACGGCCAGCACCGTTCGATCGACGCCGCCACTGGGTTCCACCACGTGCGGAATGTAGCGTTCTTTCGTTTCCTCGTCGAAATACTCGAGTGGCTTGCCCGACGCCTCCTGGTGACGGGAGAGATCGTAGTCAGTCCGGTAGGCAATGCCTTCGAGTTCCTGCACACCAAACGGAAAAGCGTATTCCAGGTCGTAGGTCTTCTTCGAATAGAACGCGCGGTCCTCTTCCGGCACATCGAGCACATGAATCTTCTCGCGCGGCAAACCGATGCGCTCGTACCATGAGAGCCGGTCCTCGAGCCACCTGTCGACCCATTCGAACCCGGTTCCCGGCTTGACGAAGAACTCGACCTCCATCTGCTCAAATTCACGTGAGCGGAAGGTGAAGTTCCGCGGATTGATCTCATTGCGAAATGCCTTGCCGATCTGGCAAATCCCGAACGGCAACTTCTTGCGCGATACTTCGAGCACGTTCTTGAACTGCACGAACATGGCCTGCGCCGTCTCAGGTCGCAAGTAGGTGATATTGGACTCGTCTTCGACGGGTCCGACATAGGTCTTGAACATCAGGTTGAAACTGCGCGGCTCGGACAGCAGTCCGCCGTTCTCCGGGTTGAATGCCGTACTGTCCTGAACGACCTCTGTCGTCTCACCCAGCAACTCAATGTCCGCAAGATTTCCGTTCGACTGCTCCGGACGAGCTTGCGCATAGAACTGTCGCGCGAGTTTGCGCGCACTATCCGGGTGACCACCCTCTTTGATCAACACCGCATAGGTCTTCTCGTCCGTCCAGCCGGAAGGAGACTTCGCACCGGTAAAACGGTACGCCGTGCCGGATTGCGGTTCGACCTGGTCCGCGCGATAACGCTTCTTGGTGAGCAGGCAATCGACCATCGGGTCGCTGAACGTGGTTTCATGCCCCGAGGCACGCCACACCGCACGGCTCATCAGGATGGCGCCGTCCATGCCGACGATGTCGTCGCGCATCTGGGTCATCTCGCGCCACCAGTGATCCTTGATGTTCTTTTTGAGCTGGGCACCCATCGGGCCGTAGTCCCAGGTGCCGTTCAGGCCGCCGTAGATCTCCGAGGACTGGAATATGAACCCGCGCCGCTTGCACAGGGAGACGATCTTTTCCATGCGGCTGCTTTCTGCCATCTCGCTACTTCTTTTCCGGCTGCTTCAAGGCGCGACAGGATAGACGGATTAGCGTGGGGAAGAAA
>JAGRIN010000351.1 GCA_020443245.1 Pseudomonadales bacterium | reverse complement strand
GGGCACCACCCATAGCAGAGGTCCGGAGAGTGAGGGCCGTGTAGATTCGTGAATCCTGTTGGAGTACAGCGCCGAGAGCCGGGAGGCAGGGTACTCCTCGCGCGTAGTTGCGCCGCGTCAGGAGGCCATGGATGGCCGAGTAGCGGTGAGTGTCTGTTCGAGGAGGAGGCAGGAGCCGACGACGAGTAAGCGCGAGGAGTACCCTGCCTCCCGGCTCCCGGCGCGATCTGCCTATCAAGTAAGCTCGCATGGCACTTGCATTACTGTGTGGCACATAGTACTGTGTACCGCATAGTATAGATCCGGGCGATGCTGGATGGTGGAGAGAATCGATTCCATGCGGGGCGAACTGCGGCGCGGGATGCTCGTGCTGGCGGTGCTCTCGGCGTTGCGGGAGGAGCAGTATGGCTACTCGCTGCGCAAGGTCCTCATGGAGGCCGGGATCGACATCGAAGAGGGCACGCTGTACCCGCTGATTCGGCGGCTCGAGGCTTTCGGCCTGCTCTCCAGCCGGTGGACAGAAGGCGAAGGCCGGCGGCGGCGTTACTACAAGATCTCGCCCGAGGGCGAAGAGACCAGGGGAATTTTGCTTAACGACTGGGATGCGCTCGGCGCATCGATTGCAAAACTGACAGGAGACGACGCATGAACTGGCTCGGACGATATGTAAAAGAGGTTGCCCGGTACCTGCCCGGGCGAAACCGCAATGACGTGGCGGAAGAACTGCAGTCCCTGCTCGACGAGAAAATTGCTGATCGCGAGGCGTCTCTCGAACGTGAGCTCACAGACGACGAAATGGTCGAACTGATCCGGTCGTTCGGTCATCCGCTCAAGGTCGCGGCCAATTACTCAGGCAGCAACGAACTGGTGAGCAGGGACTTGTATCCGCTGTATCTGCTGGTGACACGCTATTTCGTCGTGTCCTCGATCGCTGCCTACCTGCTGTTCGTTGTATGGCGAAATCTCGTGGTCGAACCAACGTTCCCGGGTTACCAACTCGGCGTTGCGTTCAACTTCACGTTTGCCTGGATCGGTATCATCACCGTTATCTTTCACTATATCGGCCGCCACATCGAGTCGCAACATCTGCTGGAACGCTGGAATCCAAGAACCTTGCCGCCGGCCGAGAGTGAAACCCTGCCTATCGCTGCCAGCGCGTTCGTCGGCATGCTCGTACTGGGCTGGTTCGTGGCGCTAAACCTGGTGCCGATGGATCATTCGCTCGACCTGCTCCTCGGGCGGGAGGGAAACCTCATCCTGACTTTCGTATTCTGGCTCAAGATCCAGGCTGTCATGGTGTTTCCGGTGTACTTCCTGCTCATGTTCATGCCCGCATGGACCACCGGTAAACGCCTGACGATCATCGCTTCCGATGTGGCGATGCTGTTCGGACTCGGTATCTGCATGACGCTCGAGACACCTGCCCTGCCCGCCAACCCCGGGACGTCATCGTGGCTCGCCGTCACGGCGCCGCTCATTCTCAGCGCATGGATGCTCGGCAATGTGATTGACATTGCGCACCATATTCGCAGAATGGGGCTTTTTACATCACAGGTGCCCATCGTTGACTGACCTGGTACTCGAGAGCCTGGAACTCGCCGCGGAGAACATCGACGACATCGTCCCGCCCGTCTACAAGTCCTACTTCGATCGCTGCCCCGGTTCCGAGGCATTGATGTCGCATATCGACAATCTGGTGCGCGGCAAAATGCTGGACGAGGTGTTGCGGCTCGTGATGAAAGAGAGTTACGAAGGCGAGCAGCAATACCTCGACTTCGAAGTCAACAATCACAAGCTGGCATACAGCGTGGAGCCGCATATGTACGGCAACCTGCTCGCGGCATTGCGGGATGTGATCCGGGACGCGGCCGGCGACGGCTGGACCGACGCGCATGAGCAGGCATGGGATGACCGGATCGCGTTGCTGACGTCGGAAATCACCGCGAGAACCTGAGCGCGCCCTACTCCAGAACGAGCCTGACCGCATCGCCGTGGTGGCTGCGGATATAGCGCGAACCGTCCACCTCGTAGATGACGACGCCATCGAGAAAGTTCACGTCACCGTGGTCGGCGGCAGTCTGGCGCAACAGCTGGTGCTTGACGGTATAGAGCGTCATGTCGTGGGAGACGAGCACATCGAGTTGCGGCGCGGATTGGCGCTCGGCGAGTTTGGCCGCTGCAAACCCGGCAACGAATCGCGCCGCCATGAATGGCGGAATCATGATGTCCTCGGCGACTTGTCCTCGGAACCAGCGCTCGAGCAATGGCACCTGGCCGCCGGCTTCCTGCATCGCCTTGAACATCTTCATCTGGTCGAGGATATAGAAGACGCCAAGCGCCTCGGCAGCCCGGTGGCGCGTCACCTTGCCGCCTGCGTCGGCATGGCCGCGCAGGATGAGTTCGGCCGTTTCAACGCAACGCTCCGCCGGGCTCGCGTAACCACGGACCAACAAGGATTTGGGCAACCTCGCGCCCATGTCGCGGGCGAGTTCCCTGCCCTCATCGGTCAACGGGTTCAATAGATCGTGTTTGCCGGTTGCAAACTCACGCGCGGAATGGCGCATCAGCAAAACGAGATGCTCGGCGCCTGTGTCGAGTACGCTTTCGATGAGAGCCAGCGTGGATTCACCGGGTCGCGTCATGGACCGCTCCTGTCAAACCCCAAAGCGGGCAAGCTTAGCAACCGGCCCGGGTTCTGGCGAGCGATCAGTCCGCGGGTTTGAGATTCACCATCTGGTCACCCCATGCAATCGCGTCGAGGTAACACATCATCGAGTCGGCGTCGCCGAGCTCCAGCAATTCGAGAAGATCGTTGATGCCTTGCCAGTCTCCGCGTTCGTAGGCCCGAACCAGCTTGAGGTATTCGGCAAGCTCGCCTTCATCTGTCAGGAGCGCGTGCTTCAGGCGTTCCTGCAGGGGAAGCTTCTCGAGTACGACCGCCATCCCGGTATCGAGCATGGCGTCGAGTAACGAGAAGAGCCCCAACAGGAAATACTCCGAACTTTCCTTGCTCTTGCCGCTCTGGATCGCGATCTGTTCGCAGAAGCGACCACGAACCAGCGCAACGCGCGTGAGTTCGAGCGGCTTGTCGGAAGCAATCTCACCCGTGAGCAGCAAACCGATAAAATTCCTGAACTCCTTTCGACCAAGCAGCAGGATTGCGTGGCGGATCGTGGAGATCTCATTGACCGTATTGAAGAGCGCCGAGTTGATGTAGCGAAGCAGTTTGTAGGAGATCGAAACGTCACGCGCAATCGCTTGTTCGATGAGGTCGAGATCGAAATCGGGACGCGCAATCTCCGCAAGGACCTGAAGCAGGTTGACCTTGACGGAGCGCAGGCTCTTGCTCTGGAAGAGTTCGGGGCGGCTGAAG
>JAGRIN010000350.1 GCA_020443245.1 Pseudomonadales bacterium | reverse complement strand
CTCGATGAGATCCTTCGGCTTCGCTCAGGACGACGTGCTTCGGCTTCGCTCAGGACGACGTGCTTCGGCTTCGCTCAGGATGACGTGCTTGCCTGGAAACACGTCAGGCGAACTGACTCAGACTGCTTCGACGAGATCGCACACCATGTTGACGATCTGGTCCGCTTCCTCATCGCTGATGATCAGCGGCGGGAGGAGGCGAATGACCTTGTCTGCCGTCACGTTGATGAGCAGGCCCTTCTCGAGAGCCTTCTGAACGAGTTCACCGCAGGGTTCGTCCAGTTCGATCCCGATCATGAGACCTTTGCCGCGAATGTTCTTCACGTTGTTCCGCTTGCCGAGACGCTCACGGAAACCCGCCAGCATCCGGTCACCCAACTCCGCGGCACGCTCAGGCAAATGCCTCGAGACGATCTCGGAGACGACCGTGTAGCCCACCGCGCACGCCAGCGGATTGCCGCCGAACGTTGAGCCGTGATTGCCCGGCTTGAAGACCTCTGACGCCTTGCCGCGCGCGAGACACACACCGATTGGGATACCGTTGCCGAGCCCCTTCGCCGTGGTCACGATGTCCGGCATGATCCCTGACTGCTGGTACGCGAAGTAAGTGCCGGTGCGACCGTTGCCCGATTGCACTTCATCGAGGACAAGAAACCATTCGTTCTCATCGCAGATTGCACGCAGTTCCTTCAGGTAGTTCTCGTCCGGCACCTTGATGCCGCCTTCGCCCTGGACCGGCTCCAGCATCACCGCAACGATGCTGTTCGAATTTTTTGCGACCTTGCGCACCGCTTCCGCGTCGTTGAACGGGACGCGAACGAAGCCGTTGACCAGCGGTTCGAAGCCCGCCTGCACCTTGCGTGAGCCCGTCGCGGTCAGCGTGGCAAGCGTCCGTCCGTGGAAGGAAGATTCCGTGACGATGATCGTCGGGTTTTCGATGCCCCGCTGCTTGCCGTAGAGACGGCTGATCTTGATCGCGCATTCGTTCGCCTCGGCGCCCGAGTTGGCGAAGAACATGTTGTCCATGCCGGACACCTGCGCGAGTTTGGCGGCAAGTTTTTCCTGCCACGGCACACGATACAGGTTCGAGGTATGGAGCAGTGCGCCCGCCTGGTTCGAGATTGTGTTCGCGACCGCCTGGTTGGCATGCCCGAGTGCAACCACGCCCAATCCGGAAAGCGCGTCGAGGTAACGTCGGCCCTTGTCATCCACCAGCCATGCGCCTTCGCCCTTCTCGAAAGCGACGTCCAACCTCCCGTAGGTGTGCATCAGTGGATCGGTCATTTTGCGTTTCCTTGCGCGTTTTCCCGCGAAAAGGGAGCGATGATAAACCAGTTTCGCTAAACTCGAAAGAAATCGTCATCGAGGTACCCGCTTGTCGCCGATCGAACTTTCCTTGCTGGTCAGCCGCGCCCTCGCCGTCTGCAATGAGATGGGGGCAGTGCTGCAGCACGCTGCCTTCTCGCCGAACATCAAGGACCGACTCGATTTTTCCTGCGCCCTGTTCGACCCTTCCGGGGCGCTCTACGCGCAGGCGGCACACATCCCGGTGCATCTTGGCAGCATGGCGTACGCGATGGCCGATATTGTCGAAGGGATCGACTGGGAGCCGGGCGACATGCTGGTCGTCAATGACCCGTTCCTCGGCGGTACCCACCTGCCCGATGTCACGGTGGTATCGCCTTGCTTCGTGGATGGAGAACTTGTCAGCTTCGTCGCAAACCGGGCCCATCATGCAAACATTGGCGCGGACACGCCCGGCTCCATGCCGATCTCTCGAACGCTCGAGGAAGAGGGCGTGGTGATACCGCCATCGCTCGTTTACAAACGCGGCAAGGTTGTCGAGGAGGCGATGGCCCGGCTCAGGCAACTCGAGGGCACTGACACGTTTGGCGATTTCGCCGCGCAGTTCAGTGCTTGCCGGGTCGGGGTGGCGCGCCTTGAAGGTCTTGTTGGGGCGCTCGGTGTCGATGCTTTCACGCAGGGCATCGTCGAGATCAACGATTACGGCGAACGCCTCGCGTTGGCCTGCCTTGCGGATATCCCGGCCGGTGAGTACCGGTTCACGGACTATCTTGACGATGACGGATGTGGCACCGAAGACATCCGGATTGAAGTGACCATCACGGTGAGCGCAAACGGCATCGACGTCGACTTCGATGGCACGTCGAGACAGGTGGACGGCAACGTCAATTGCCCACTGTCCGTTGCCGCGGCTGCCGTGTTCTATTGCTTCCGCTGTCTGTTGCCGGACCATGCACCGTCGTGCGCGGGGACGTTCCGACGGGTCACGTTGCGGGCCGAGCCCGGCACACTGGTCAACGCGGAGCGACCGGCGGCAACGGCGGCCGGCAACGTCGAGACATCGATGCGCATCGTCGATACTGTCCTCGGTGCACTCGCGCAGGCGCTGCCGGGGCAGGTACCTGCGGCGAGCCAGGGCACGATGAACAACATAGCGATGGGCAACCACCGCTCGAATCATCCGTGGGATTACTACGAGACCGTCGGTGGCGGGGCCGGGGGACATGCTCGCGCCGGCGGCGCCTCCGCGGTCCAGTCCCACATGACCAATACCCTGAATACACCCATTGAAAGTCTGGAAATGCACTTTCCGGTCCGGATTCGCCGCTATGAAATCCGCTCGGGTTCCGGCGGCGACGGCGCGCGGCGAGGCGGCGACGGAATCGTTCGAGAGTATGAGTTCCTTGAACCGGCGGAAGTCACGCTCCTGACGGAACGGCGCCGCCATGCGCCGTGGGGACTCGCCGGCGGTGCATTCGGAAAGCGGGGCAGAAACCTGCTGGACGGGTCAGAACTGCCACCCAAATGCCAGCGTTCGGTGGCGGCGGGCCAGGTGCTACGGGTCGAAACGCCCGGGGGCGGCGGCTATGGTGAGCCGGTCCCGAACATATAACGCACGCGTCTTAGGTTTGCGCCAAAAATTCTTGCGCGATCTGTCCGATCCCGCGTAAATCGACACCAAACGCGTTAGAATGGCGGGCCTGAACGTTCTATTGCACAGAGAGTCAGCGACATGGACATTATGGAAGCGATCAAGGAGCAGGTAGAAGGCAACCCGATCCTGCTTTACATGAAAGGTTCACCGGACCAGCCCCAGTGCGGTTTCTCCGCACAGGCATCGCAGGTTCTCATGGCCTGCGGCGAACGCTTCGCTTATATCGACATCCTTGCCAATCCCGACATTCGCGCGAACCTGCCGAAATTCTCCGACTGGCCGACCTTCCCGCAACTGTTTGTGGAAGGCGAACTGGTCGGCGGCTGCGACATCGTCGTCGAGATGCACGAGAGTGGCGAGCTGAAGACCGTGATCACCGAGGCTGCGGAGCGCGCGCGCGCGGACCAACCATCCA
>JAGRIN010000349.1 GCA_020443245.1 Pseudomonadales bacterium | reverse complement strand
GGGGCATCCGTCCGGACGTCACGCTCTATCAGCTGAACAACACGGTGTTCAACACACGTCTCGAAGGTACCTCGCGTGCCGAGCGCGCCCGCAACGCCCTCGCGCTGGCCGCCACGCGTCCGGTCTATTCCATCGGCGTTCCGGAATTACCTGCGGAAACCGACTACGGTCTTTTCAGCCGTCACTTCCCCGGCGGCGGACCGGTGGCGGCGGTCGACCCGCGGCATCGGGCGTTCCGTTCCGCAGTGCTCAAGGCATGGCAGGGCGGAGATATCGACAATGCACCGGCACACTACTTTGCCGGGCAATTGCTGCTGTCCTTTGCCAACAGCCTCCTCGCACTCGAGGCAACCCGCGGGCTGGAGCGAGTCGACCGGACGGACCTTTCGGATTTGCAGCAGACCTTTCCCGGGACGCTCGCGACCCTGTCGTTTGCCAACGCCAATCCCGGGCGTACCCTGCGCGGCGAGGCGCTGGTCTCGCTCGCGTTCGACATGGAAAATCGCATTCCGGCAGACACCAGCCTGCGCGACCAGTCACTGTTCTACTTCCACTTCGGGCTGCTGTTCTCGCGCGGCCAAAACGACATCCCCGTGGACCAGGAACTCGCCCGCACACTGTTGCAGAAATCCCTGTCAGTGATGCCCGGCCCGGAGAATCCTGCCGACTGCGAACTCAGGCGACTGGATGGAGATGCCTGCTAAACGGGCCGATTCTTGCCTGCCGAGTCGTGTCGCATCAGCACGAGAACCAGGACGACGGCGGGCAAGCCGATCGTGGCGGCGAAGACAAAGAACGCAAAGTAGCCGTAGTCGTCGACAACAATACCGGAGAATCCGCTGATGACCTTGCCGGGCAACGTCATCAGTGAACTGAAGAGCGCATACTGCGTCGCCGTATAGGCACGGTTGGTCAGGCTGGAGAGGTATGCGACGAACGCGGTCGCCGCAAATCCCCCCGACAGGTTGTCGGCGCTGATGACGACGGCCAGGTACGAAACGTGGGGGCCGACCATCGAAAGCGCCGCAAACAGCAGGTTGGTCGACGCCACCGCAATCGCGCCGACCAGCAAGGGCCTTAAGATACCCCACTTGACGACCAGCACACCGCAGACTGCCGAGCCCGCGATCGACATGAGGAATCCGAACACCTTGGCAACACTGGCGATTTCCGTCTTGGTGTAGCCCATATCCAGGTAGAACGGATTGGCCATAATGCCCATTGCAATGTCGCTCAGGCGGAACACAGCGATAAAGAGCAGTACCACCAGCGCAAAGCGCCCGTTTCGCTCAAAGAAATCGACAAACGGACAGATCACAGCGCCGATGAACCACGCCTTGAGATCACGCAACCACTTCGCCTCGCCGCTCGACCGATCCAGGAAGTCGATGACGCGCTGTTCCGTGGAGGCAGATTGGAGGCCGAGGGTGTGGTCCGGTTCCGCGACAAGACACACGGTAATCATCCCGACACCCATCAGCATGACCATGATCTGGTAGGCGAAAGTCCAGTCGAGCCAGGCCGCGAGGTAGAGGGCGCCGGCTCCCGCCGCAAGCAGGCCCACGCGGTAGCCGAAAATGTACGACGCGGACATGGCGCCCTGGTATTCCTCGATCACCGCTTCGATGCGCCAGGCATCGATCGAGATGTCCTGTGTCGCGGACGAGAATGCAACGATGAGTGCAAACGCGGAAAGCAGGAGGAGGTTGTCCGGACCCGTCACCGACATTGCAAACAGTCCGAACGCGATCCCTGCCTGCCCTGTCAGCATCCAGCTCCGTCGCTTTCCCAACCGGCGTGTCAGTAACGGGATGGCGAGCCGATCGATGACCGGCGCCCACAATACCTTGATCGAATAGGTGATACCGACCCAGGCGAAAAAGCCGATCGCCGTACGGCTGACGTTCTCGTCCCGAAGCCATGCAGTCAGTGTGGAGAAAACCAGGAGGAAAGGCAGGCCGGCCGAGAAGCCGAGAAACGCCATGGCGACGACCCGCGGGTGGGCATAGATGGCGATCGCCTCACGCCAACTTCGCTCAACCCCTTGATCGGTCACGTGATCAGTCGACCGCTAATCGCGAAAATTTTCGTATTGGAGTGGCTGTTCGATCGAGCTCGCCTTGAGCATCGCGATGGTCTGTTGGAGATCGTCGCGCTTCTTGCCCGTGACGCGAACCTTCTCTCCCTGGATCGCGGCCTGGACCTTCATCTTCTGGTCCTTGATCATCTTGACGATCTTGCGCGCGAGGTCACTGTCGATGCCCTGTCGCACCACGATCTTCTGGTGAACCACCTTGCCGCTGGCAACCGGCTCCTCGATGTCGAGAGAGCGAATGTCGACGGAGCGCTTGATCAACTTGGATTCGAGAATGTCCTGCATCTGCCTGAGCTGGAAATCCGCGTCTGCGGTCATCGTAATCTCGCTGTCATTACGCTCGATTTTCGCGTTGACGCCCTTGAAGTCGAATCGCGTCCCGATCTCCCGGTTGGCCTGGTCGACCGCGTTGTTGACCTCGACCAGGTCGACTTCCGAGACAACGTCGAATGATGGCATGTCCATTTCCCTCTGGTTTCTTTAGAATGCCGTGGGACTCATCGTTTCCACATTCGCCATGTTTCATCACCCTCTGGTCATCGTCAAGAGCGGCGGCTCAGCCGTTGCGTACGAAGACCTGCTCGCAAAGTACAGCAATCGACAGGTTTGCGAGGGCGCGGTCGACGCCCTGCAGGTCCTCGAAACGAAGCCGGCGGACGTTGTTATCGCAGAGCTGGATGTGGGCGACATGAGCGGCGTGGACGTAGCGGAAGCGATACGGGACATCGATGCCGAGAACGGTCACTATACGTTTGTCGTGCTGGTCGGTGACGCGCTGACTGATGAGGTACGAGAGGTTTTCGGCGATGCCGTCGACGCGTTTGTCGCCACAGCGGACATCGAGAACCTGCCCGCGGTCACCCGCGGCGGCGCGCGCGTCGCCGAGCGAATCAACCAACTCGTCAAGGAAAACACATCGCTCATCGCACGCGCCGCGGAACTGGAACGCGGCCAGTTACTGGACCCGCTCACCGGGCTCGGCAACAAGCGGATGGCGCAGCAGGCGCTTGTCGACGCAATTCGC
Organism: Pseudomonadales bacterium; assembly: GCA_020443245.1. Taxonomy (GTDB): domain Bacteria; phylum Pseudomonadota; class Gammaproteobacteria; order Pseudomonadales; family Azotimanducaceae; genus JANQJA01. Next base: position 266 of record JAGRIN010000349.1, on the reverse strand, counting down.
CAGATCGAGTCACGGGGTGGCGCAGTGTGTTTCCTGCTTATTTCGGTCGCCAACTACGAAGAAGTTCTCGCCGCCTATGACGAGACAATCGCGGGCGAACTCATCATCGCTGTGGCAGAGCGAATACACGGCCTTGTGCGCCCCATGGACGTCGTCACCTACTTCGATACTGCACAGTTCGCGCTGGTACTCGTACAACCATCCATTACCCAATGCACGGCCGAGTGCTATGAACGCATTTTCGATGGCGTCCGGCTGAAGAGCTA
>JAGRIN010000033.1 GCA_020443245.1 Pseudomonadales bacterium | reverse complement strand
GGGTACGTCTGTAGTCAGCGAGCGTAAGCCGGGTCTTTGCGGACAGCTTTCCGGTCGGCCTGGTTCGATAAATGTCGATGGTACCCGCGAGGGCCGGCGGCCCGGAGTAGACGCCCTGGGAGCCGCGCGCGACCTCGATGCGCTCTGCATCGAAGAGCAGGGGGTCCTGGCTTGCATGTGAGCCGGAATAGACACCATCGACGCTGACGGCCACGGCCGGGAAGAAGCCGTAGCCGGCCTCGTTAGAGCCGATGCCCCGTAGCGAGATCATCGCACCTTCCGGCATGCCTGCCATGGTGTCGATCAGCAGTCCCGGAACGATGCCTTCGAGGTCCGAGAGCGTCCAGGCACCGGATTCCTGTGCTTCTTCGCCGGAAAGGACAGTCACAGACTCGGGCGTCCACTGGAGAAGTTCATCGGCGCCCCTTACCGACGTCGTTTTGCCGGAAGGCAGGGCAGTTTCCGCGGCGAAGGCACCTTGAGTGTTCACCACGATTGCCGCTGCGAGAATTCCCCACTGTAATTCGTTCTTCGTCACAGTCGCTTCTTCCTGTTTATTGTTCCGGGAGCCCATCGTCGGGGCGCGCATGCATTCTAGCAGATCGCCAGACGGGCGATGTGGCGCCGCGGTCATGGTGGGCGGCAGTTTCGATGCTATGATTCGCGGTCCCATGAACGAGTGCCCCATGGGGGCGGTGCAAATCGATTGTCACAGGCTGAATCTGCCAATATGAGCGAGCGGGCGCTCGACTTCCCTAACTTTCGCTACTACGTCGTCGCCAGGTTCTTCACGACGCTCGCAGTCCAGATGCAGAGCGTGGCGATCGGCTGGCAAGTCTACGCCGTAACCGGGGAGCCGCTGGACCTCGGTTTGATCGGGCTCGCACAGTTCCTGCCGTTTGTCGTGCTTGTACTGCCTGCAGGGCAGGTGGCGGATCGCTTTGACCGGCGCGTTATCCTGACGCTGTGCTATGTCGTCGAGACGATTTGCGCGCTCCTGCTCCTCGCCTACAGTTTGAGTGGCATGGTGCTGGTCTGGCCAGTGTTTGCAGTCCTGGTGTTGTTCGGGGCGGCGCGCGCGTTCGCGATGCCGACGAGCCAGGCGATCACGCCGAATCTGGTGCCGAGAAGTGCCTTCCCCAATGCCGTCGCGCTGAATTCATCGACTTCCCACGTTGCAACCATAGCGGGGCCGGCAGTGGGCGGCGTGCTTTATGTCCTGGGTCCGGGCGCCGTCTATGGCGCGGTCTCGGCGATCCTCGCATTCTCTGTGATGCTGATGATGTTCGTGCGGCTGCCCTCGGCAATTCGAGCGCCGGAACCTGCAAACCTGGAGACGCTGCTGCTGGGGCTGCGCTTTGTCTGGTCCAGGCCGATCATCCTTGGCGCAATCTCGCTGGACCTCTTTGCCGTGCTATTCGGTGGTGCGGTGGCGCTGCTGCCGGTCTACGCGGCAGATATTCTCAAGGTCGGGCCTGAGGGGCTGGGTTTGCTCAGAACCTCGCCCGCGATCGGGGCCGCCATCACGGCTGCGGCGCTGGCGTTCTTCCCGATTACGCGACGGGTCGGCATCTGGCTGTTCGCCGGCGTAGCGGTCTTCGGGTGTTCGATTATTCTCTTCGGGCTCTCGACCAGCTTCTACCTGTCGATGTTCGCGCTGATCGCGATGGGTGGCGGCGATATGGTGAGTGTCTACATCCGGCATATGCTCGTCCAACTTGAGACGCCGGACGAAATACGCGGAAGGGTCAGTGCGGTGAGCGCGGTCTTCATCGGCGCCTCCAACGAACTGGGGGAGTTTGAGTCAGGCGTCACCGCGGCCTGGTTTGGCGTCGTGCCGGCTGTGGTGATCGGAGGCAGTGCAACGTTGGTCGTCACGGTACTCTGGACGCGGCTGTTTGCCCCGCTTGTGCAGGCTGATCGCTTACCCGGCGACGCCGGCTGATCAGTCTCTCGTTATTGCGGCGACTATCTCGTCGAATGATGCAGGTTCCAGGTCATCCGCAAAGTGCTCGATCCGGTCAATGATATCGATGGTGCCAAAGTAGTCTTCTGAGCAGGCAGCGTGTACGTACCCGGAAGGGTTGAACATGCCCTCTTCGAAGAATTCGAGGACAAGGCGCCACTCTCCCTTCGCGATCATCTCGCGGCAACCGCGGCACCGGGCGCGACCACTTGGCGAAACACCGGCACCGGCGATCCGCGTCGCACGCGGGTGAGCGATACCGATGTCGACAATCCGCCTGAGCGTATCGGCGTTATCCAGTTCAGGCGGGTTTGTATCAAGGACTTCAAGCAGCGATTCGGGACGCCGGTATGCCGCGCACAGCACGTGAAAGTAGATTGTCATCTCGCCGTCGGCAAAGGGATTGGGCAGCCGCTCGCCGAAGCGAAGCGCGTCCTTGGCAATCGCTTTCTTGCATCCGCGACATTTGGACCTGCCGCTGGCCGCAGCTTCCAGGATGTGTGTCATGCGCTGGCGATAGAAACTGTATTCGAGCACCATTGTAAGTTGTAATGGACGGCGTTCGATAGGTCGAATGTGGAACCCATGGCTGACGAAATTGCGGTGCTGACAACGGGCGGGACGCTCGACAAGATCTACTTTGATGCGAAGAGCGAGTTCGAGGTCGGCTCATCGATCGTCGGCCGGTTGCTGGAGCAGGCCGAGGCCCGCGTGCCGTACCGGATCGTGGAGTTGCTGCGAAAGGATAGTCTCGATCTCACCGACGCGGACCGTCAACGTATTCGCGAAGCGGCAGAAAGCGATCCGGCGAACCGGATCGTGATCACTCACGGTACCGACACCATGACGGACACAGCGCGTTCGCTGGCAGGCATTGCCGGGAAGACGATCGTGCTGACGGGTGCGCTCGCACCGGCCCGCTTCGCCCAAAGCGATGCCCTGTTCAACCTGGGCATGGCGTTTGGCGCGGTCCAGTCGCTGCCTCCCGGTATCTACATTGCCATGAACGGGCGGATATTCGATGCCACGCGAGTGCGCAAGGATCGTGCGCGCAACGAATTTGTTGCGACGGACGAAACCTGACTCAGCGTTGGCTCGTACGTCCCGGCTGGAACGGGTCCGGATTGCTTCTTTGCCAGGCGAGGAGTTCCTCAATACGTTCGTTCAGCATCCGGATGCAATCCCTTGTGTCCTCGACGTTGTTTCCGCTCACGGTGATCTCGAGTCGCTTGATCGACTCCGAGAGAGCCGGTACACCGCAGTAGCGAACCGCGCCAACGAGTTTGTCGACGCGCGCTTTCAGTTCCTCGAAATTATGCTCATCGAATGCCTGGCCGATGCTCTTGCGGTGCTCCGGCAACTTGCTGATCAATATGCGCAGCATTGCTTCGGCGACCTCGGCACGATTGTTGGCGAGATTCAAAGAGAGTTCCTGGTCGAAGAGCGGTACAGACGGGCCTGCGGACGCGATTGAACGGTTCTGTCCCAGGTACTTGCCACCGAGGATACTGACGAGCGTCTGGTCGCTGATGGGTTTCAGGATCATGTCGTCCATGCCGGCAGCAACGCATTTCTCACGCTCGTCCGCCGTGAAGTGGGCGGTGAGACCATAGATCCGCGGTGCACTGTCGCTGCGTTGCCGGATGATTCGCGTCGTTTCGATGCCGTTCATGGGATGCATCTCGATGTCCATGAAGATGACGTCGAACTCATGGCGCTCGCACATTCGAATCGCGGCCTCGCCGCTCGCCGCAGTCAGTATTTTGTGTCCCAGTTGTTTGACGTCGAGTTCCAATAGATGAAGCAGCGCCTCGTTGTCGTCCACCGCGAGTACGAGGCGCTGCCGCTCGCGGCGCTCGTCCCTGCCGTCCAGTGCATCTCGAACGGTCTGCTGCAGGGCGGACGCCGAGAAGGGCTTCTGAAGGAACTCCACGTCATAGCGTTCCGCGAAGTTCCTCGGATCCGGTCCGCCGACGTATCCGCTGATAAACACGAAGGGCAGTGATGCGTCGACTTCCCTGACCTTTGCGAGAAGCTGGCGGCCTCCCATGTTGGGCATCACGACGTCGCACACGATGATCTTGATGCGCGCCCGTTCCTTGACGAACAGGTCCCAGCCAAGTTGCCCATCGGCGGCGGTCAGCACTTCGTATCCGGCCTGTGACAGGACGAGCGTTGCCAGGTCGCGCACCTGTTCCTCGTCTTCCACGACCAGGACGGTTTCATTGCCGCCTTCGACGGCTTCCTGGGCGTCGTCGGGTGCGCGTTGTTGACGGGTCTGGTTTGACTTGGGCAAGTAGACATCGATCGTCGTGCCCTCGTTTTCGGTGGAATCGATTGTGATAAACCCGCCATGTTCCACCACGATGCCGTGCACGACCGAGAGGCCGAGTCCGGTACCGTGACCTTCACGCTTTGTGGTGAAGAAGGGTTCGAAGATGCGTTTCTGCAGTTCCGATTCCATGCCGATTCCGGTGTCGGCCACGCTGAGTCGTGCATAGTCCCCGGCGCGTGCGTTGGCGTGACGCTCGGCCTCGGCATCGTCTATGACGGCATTTGCAGTGCGGATCGTCAGTGTGCCGCCGGCGGGCATTGCGTCCCGTGCATTGACGCAAAGGTTGACGACGAGCTGTTCGAGTTGACCACTGTCACCCAGGATCTCATGGACTCTCGGGCCGAGATCGAGGTCCACTGTAACGTTGGCGGGAATGAGGCGGGAGAGCATGCTCTGCAGGTCGGTGAGCAGAGTGTTGAGTGAAACGGGCTTGCGCTCCATCGCCTGCCGTCGGCTGAACGTGAGCAACTGGCGGGTCAGGTTCTCGGCGCGAAGTGCCGCCTTGCGGATTTCGGAAACGTATCGCTTCACCTCGTCCGGCGTGGATTCGTGGTTGGCCGCAAGGTCGCTGTAACCCTGGATGGCAACGAGCATGTTGTTGAAGTCGTGCGCGATGCCACCTGCCAGCTGTCCTATCGAGTCGATTTTCTGGGCTTGCCGGAGTTGGTCCGCGATTTCTTTCGCGCGCGTTTCCGCGAGAATGCGATCGCTGATGTCACGGGTCGTACCGACGATGCCGATGACCTTGCCCGAATCGTCCCGCAGGAAAGAGATCTGGGCTTCCAGCCAGCTATCCGAACCGTCCTTGCGCCGGAACTCAACTTCGGCGGCGAGCGAGTTGCCCGAGCGCGGCGATTCGGTCTCGATCTTCATCTCCCGGGAGAATATTTCGAGGTAGTTCTCGACGACCTTTTCGTCGACGAGATTCTCGAAAATGGACTTGCCGACGAGTTCAGCGGGCGTGAAGCCGGTGATCCGCTCGCAGGACGGGCTGCAGTAGGTGTAGTTGAAATCGAGATCCGCGGTCCAGATGAAGTCCTGGGCATTGTCGGCAAGCAGCCGGTATTGCGTCTCTTTCTCGCCCAGTGCGAGTTCGTTCTCGCGCAGCCCCTGCGTGGATTCCCACGCGAGATCCCTGTCGTCCTCGATGTTCTTGGTGAGGAACCAGACAGAAGCAGATACGGCCATGAGCACGGTGTAGAGGTTCAGCAGGTCCACGAGTTGGCTCGGCGGGCCGGCGCTCGGTGTGATCATGCCGCGCATCTCCATCTCGTACGCCGCGGCCAGCGCGATGAATGAAAGCACGAGGTAGACGATTGACGAGGTACCCGAGCCGAGTGCACGCGCGTACACGATGACGACGAGCAATGCCGGCGTTGCGGAGCTGTGGAGGCCGGCACCGGTTAGCAAAAGCAGCGAGATGGCGATGTAGCCGACAAAAGGCGTTGTCAGTCGGGCAAACAACATGTCGCCCTGGCTGAAGAAAAGGAGCACAAACACGAGGTAGACAAACAAGCCTGCCGAGATGACCCGCGAGTCGACCGAGCTGTTGAACAGGAAGGCCAGCGCGGCGGCTGCGATCAGGATCAGCAGCATCGCTCGCAGGTTCGTCTGCAATCGGTCCCGGAAGAACTCCGAGTTGATCGGCGGCGCGAATATTGTCAGGAAACGATCAATCATTTGCCCGGTCGCTAGTATCTACCGAGAACCTTTGCCGTATCGCTTCCTTTCGTTGGGCTGGGGCGCGCATCGTATGTCGGCCAGCGGCCGTATCGGATGGGCGGGGCGACCTGGAGCAATTTCCCTGCAGTGGGATGCAAGACGTCGATCAAGTATTCGTTCTCTCGTACGTGTGGGGTGTCCACCATATCCTCGGGGAACACCACCTCGCCGGTTGGAACGCCGGCGTGCTCCAGAATTTCAATCCATTCTGCGGTCGTCCGCAGCTTTACTCTCCTTTCTATTTCGGCCTGTTGTTCGGCAGCTTTAGCCATGTGGTCGGGATTTTTGGGGTCCCAGTCGGGGTCGTCGCGCAACATGAGATCAGTCTCCAGCGCTGCGCGCGCCTTGTCGCGCAAGCCGCGAGTCAGTGCACCGACGAACATGGCGCCATCGCGCGTCTGGTAGGCCCGGTAATAAGGGTTGATGATAACGCGTTCCGGGCGGATCAGTGTGCGAAATCCCTGACCGGCGGCGCGAGCATCGAGCAGTGCCTGGCGTACGGGTAACGTCCTTGCATCCGCCATCTCGTTCTCGACGGACCTGCCGCCCTGGAGCATCAGCAGCGCGTGAAGGAGCGAGGTTGTGACGCGCTGTCCTTCGCCTGTGCGTTCCCGATGAAGGAGGGCAGCGGCGATTCCGATCGACATCATGAGCCCGGCGCCGTGCTCCGAGAATCGGGTAGAGCAGATCGTGGCCGGGGTAACACCGTCGGGCCGAGTCTTTCGCTCGGCCATGATCGCGCCGGAAAAAGCCTGCATCACCAACTCGTTGGCATAGCGATCGGCCCAGGGGCCTTTATCGCCGAACGCGGACACTTCGACGTAGATGAGCCCTGCGTGGGCTTCACGAACGCGTGCCTCGTCGATCGCGAACGTGGGCGCACGGCGCGCACGCGATGCGATGACGATGTCACAATCTCGCGCGATTCGTTCGAGGAGCCGGTTCCCGTCTTCGGAGGGCTCGATGACGACGCTCCGCTTGCCGCGGTTCAATGCCTGGAACAGCCTGGACTCACCGGTCTCGTAGGACGCGACATGGCGTAGTGGGTCGCCCTCCGGCGGTTCGACCTTGATCACTTCCGCGCCACGGGTCGAGCAGGCGAGGCCCGCCACCGCGCCGGGGATGTCATCGGCCAGTTCGAGGACCTTGAGACCGGCGTAAATACCCAATCAGATGACCCCCTGCGCCCGGAGCGCATCGATCTCGGACGCACTGTAGCCAAGCCGCGACAGGACAAGCGTGGTGTCCTGTCCCAGCATGGGTGATGGGCCGGCAGGTTCGGCAGGGCTGGCGGAAAAGCAGAGCGGGTTACGGATCGCACGTTGCGCGCCGGTCGCCGGGTGATTCAAGTCGAACATCCAGCCATTGTCGCGCACTTGTGGGTGAATACTCATCTCTTCGGTCAGGTTGACCGGACTTGCGGGGATGCCGGCGTCGAACAGGCATTGCAGTACAGAATCAGCAGTGCGCAATTCGAGCTCGGCTTCGAGGCGCCCGATGTCTTGCTGCGAGATCGATTCTCCCAGCGCGAACACTTTCCTGACCGACGCGATCTCATCGGCAGTCTCCGCCGCCACCACGATGGCGCCGTCGGCTGTGAGGTACACGCGGTGATGGAAGTCAGAGGGATCGTGCGGTGCCCGGATCGACAGTAGTTCCGAGTAGGGCGCGCCTTCACTCGCTCGCTTGCGGCGCGTGGCTCTGCGGAGATTGCGTTCCGAATCGGCCACAGGATGCTCCATGACGACTTCGGGCTGCAGGTTCAGCGCGGTCGCCAGCAGGGAACACTCGATCATCTGGCCTTCGCCGGTTCGTTCCCGGTGATATAACCCGGAAATCAGCGCGTCCGCCAGCACACAACCCGAGCCATAATCGGCGATGGCGGTGAATGAGATCGTGCCCGGAGACTCGTCCTCGCGAGTCTTGCCTTCTGCGGCCATCAAACCGGACACGGCCTGTACCGCGCCGTCGTATCCGGGCCGGTCCGCCCATTGTCCGTGCCTGCCGAAAGCAGTCAGGTCGACGTAGACCAGGTCCGGCTTGATCTTTGAGAGCGTTGGATAGTCGATCCCGAACCTGGCTGCTGCATCGGGGCGGTAGTTGATCAGGACGGCATCGAAGTCCGGGATGAGCCGGTGGACGATCTCCCGTGACTCGGGTCGGCTCATGTGCAGTGTGAGACACCGTTTGCCTCGATTCAGGCACTGGTATGCTTTTGACTCCTTCTCCGCGAAAGACGCCTGGAGCCGCCACGACTCACCTTCCGGGGGTTCGACCTTGAGGACTTCTGCGCCAAGGTCAGTCAGCACCTGACCGGCAAAGGGTGCGGCGATCACTTGTGAGAATTCCAGGACGCGAATCCCGGACAGTGGCCCCGCCATTGCGTGCTACCCCTTTTTTTGGGGAACCAAAATACCAAGGCTCTGGTCCCCCGACAAGCGCCGGGGTCTTTCATTGCCTGCCGATCGACGCGGGTTTCTCAGAACTTGTCGGTTACAGCCCCTTCTGACGCGGAACTCACGAGTCTTGCATATTTTGCGAGCAGGCCTCGTTCTGCATAGGGCGGGGGACGTTTCCACTTCGCCTTGCGCTTCTCGATCTCGTCGGAAGGCAGCTCGAGACTGATCGTGGCGGACTCGGCGTCGATGGTGATCCGGTCGCCGTCTTCGATGAGGGCGATCGGGCCGCCGTCGTAGGCCTCGGGCGTGATATGTCCGATGACGAACCCGTGCGACCCACCGGAGAAACGGCCGTCGGTAATAAGCGCGACGTCAGATGAAAGCCCGCGTCCGTTGATCGCGCTGGTCGGGGACAGCATCTCGCGCATTCCAGGTCCGCCCCGTGGTCCCTCATAGCGAACGACCACGACGTCCCCTTTTACAACCGTTCCGTCCAGGATTGCGGCCAGCGCTGCTTCCTCACCGTGAAAGCATCTTGCATTGCCTGAAAACGTGAGGCCCTCATGACCTGTAATCTTGGCGACCGCACCTTCGGGCGCGAGGTTGCCGCGAAGGATGACGAGGTGGCTGTCCTTTTTGATCGGGTTCGACAGGGGGCGAATAACCCCCTGGCCCTCTGGATAGGGGGCGACTGATTCGAGGTTTTCTGCCAGCGTCTTGCCGGTGACGGTCAGGCAGTCGCCATGCATCAGTCCCTCGGCAAGCAGCGTCTTCATGAGTGGCTGGATGCCGCCGATAGCGATGAGTTCGCTCATTGCGTATTGACCGGCCGGCCGCATATCGGCGAGCACCGGAACCCGCTTGCCGATGCGAGTGAAGTCGTCGAGCGTGAGCGGAATCTTCGCCGCGTGTGCGATAGCGAGGAGGTGGAGCACAGCGTTGGTCGAACCTTCGAGTGCGATCGCCACTGTGATCGCATTCTCGAATGACTCCAGCGAGAGGATGTCGGAAGGTTTGATGCCTCGCTCGATGAGGTTCATGACGGTGGCGCCTGCCGCATAACTGTCCGCCCGCTTGTTGGCGGAAACGGCTTCTTGCGCAGAGGAATTCGGCAGCGAGAGGCCGAGCGCTTCGATCGCGGATGCCATGGTGTTTGCCGTGTACATACCACCACATGAACCAGGACCGGGGATCGCCGTCGACTCGATTTCTTTCAGTTCGATGTCCGAGATCCTGCCGGCCGCATGTTGGCCCACGGCCTCGAATACGGACACGATGTCGCGACGCGATTTGCCGGGCTGAATCGTCCCGCCGTAAACGAAGACCGCGGGCCTGTCCAGGCGCGCGATCGCCATGGCACAACCCGGCATGTTCTTGTCGCAGCCGCCAATTGCAACGAAACCATCGAAGCCTTCGGCACCGACGGCGGTTTCAATCGAGTCTGCGATGACTTCGCGTGAGACGAGCGAATACCGCATGCCTGGCGACCCCATCGAGATGCCGTCAGAAACCGTAATCGTGTTGAACGTGACGGCCTTGCCGCCAGCCTCATCGGCGCCCAACGCTGCAGCCTCCGCCAGTGCATCGATGTGCATGTTGCAGGGCGTGAGGTTGCTCCATGTCGAGGCGATGCCGATTTGCGGCTTCGCAAAGTCGGACTCCGTGAAGCCGACTGCGTAGAGCATTGCCCGCGCGGCGGCCTTCTGCACGCCATCGACCACCTGTGACGAGTACCGGCGACGTTCTTTGTCTGAAGCCATGCGCGTGTCCCTGCCTCTGATTGAAGGCGCCAAACTATCACGATTCGCGGAAAATGTTGACGTGGTAAGCTGCTGCCTCGATGGTGCTCACCTTCAGGTGAACGCCGGTCTGGATGAGTTGAGGGAAGGCGCTCTATGGTTGCCCGGCAGCAGGTGCTGGTATTGTATCTGGCGGATTCAGCGCTCGACTCGGCGGTGATCGCCTGGTCGAAGTACGATGGAACAGGACGTGAAGTGAATATGGCTGGCGACAGTGAAGCCCCGCCATATGAAAGTGGTCTCGACGCGCTCCAGCATGGCTGGCGCCTGATCCAGGCGAGCCCGTTGATTGACCACGTTCCAGGTAGCGAATTCCGCACCGGTTACCTGCGTTACGAATTTTTCTTCGAGAAGATTTTGGAGGTCGATGATGGCCGAACCACAACTGCTTGATTCGAGCGATATGGCGCGCTTTGTCGCCGACGGTTACCTGCTCATGGAGTCCGTCGTGCCGGATGAAATCAACCGGCAGTTCATGGACGACATTGGCTACCTTCCGGACGATGAGATAACCGATCCGCGCGCCTACTACGGCAAGTTGATGATGACGAGCAGTATCCCTCGCGTCAGGGCCGGTACGCCGCTTGATCACGCCTATCCTGCGTCGGGCGCCATCGCAAACTTGTTGGCGCTTCCCAGGGTCCGTGGTGCGATCCTGAGTCTCGTCGGCGAGAGCCCGGTGGTCGATCATCACTTTCTGCATGTCACGTTTCCGCCACGCTTCTACGAGTCGAGCGACAAGCCGCAGGTTTCGCAACACACACACCAGGATTCGACGATCGATCCACGCATGGCATTCGACATCCAGCTCATGTACTTCCCGCATGAAGTGACGGTGCCTATGGGCGGAACGAGATTTGTGCCGGGCAGCCACCTGCGGATAGTCAGCAACTCGGCTATCGGTCGCTACCAGAACATCAAGGGACAGCGACACGTCGTTTGTCCCGCCGGGTCGTTGCTCGTGCTGCACATGGGCATCTGGCACGGTGGCGGGCTCAACACTTCGGATCGCCTGCGCTACATGTTCAAGATCCGCTTGTGCCCCACGGAACGACAATGTCGCCTGTGGGACGACTCGGACCTGCCGAACGACCACTATGAGCAGCGGGCTATCTTCTGGACCGATCCGGGCGAGGCGCGCGATTCGCTCCATGCCATCCTGATGAAGCCGCAGGGTTGGTACGAGTACGACACAGGCAGGCTGGAGTTGATGAATCGGGTAAAGCTCTGGCGGTATCTGCTGGGAGATGAGGATTTTGACGCGGATTACTGGCTGACCCGGGTGGAGAATGAGTATTGACGTCCATCCACGCGGCGCCGCCGGACGATGAAACGGCCGAGCTTTCTCTTTTTGATTACAGACCAGCATCGCGCGGATCACGTGGGCTTCGGGGGCAACGATGTTGTGCGTACGCCTCACCTCGACGGTTTGGCATCGCGTGGCGTCGTGTTCGACGAGGCCTACGTTGCGAACCCGATCTGCATGCCGAACCGGTCCAGCATCATGACGGGGCGCATGCCCAGCGTCCATGGAACGAGATTCAACGGTATCAGCCTCGACTGGCGTGCGAACACGTTTGTACGCAGGCTCAGGTCGGCGGGCTACCGGACAACCCACATCGGCAAGTCGCACCTGCAAAATATTTGTATCAACCGATCACGCATCGAACGCCTCGTCGACTTTACGCTGGCTGAAGAGGCACTCTTGCCGTCACTCGAAGATGGCTGGAACGAACTCGAGAACTACTCACGCTACCGTGCCGGGGACGAACCCGAATTCGATGACTTCTATGGGTTCGAACGCGCGGCATTCGCGATTCTCCATGGCGACCAGGTGACGGGACACTACGAGGGATGGCTCAAGCAGAACGGGCTCGACCCGGACCGGTTGCAAGGCCCGGCCAATGCGCTCGAGCGCTATGAAGGGTTCTACCAGATCTACAAGACTGCGATTCCCGAGGCATTCCATCCCTCCAGCTACGTCGCCTTGAAGACGATGGAAGAACTGTCCCGTGCCGCAAGGGACGATCGCCCCTTCTTTATTCACGCTTCCTGGCCGGACCCGCATCACCCGTTCACGCCGCCGGGCGACTACTACGACATGTACTCTCCGTCTGCGATGCGTCTGCCGGAGACTTTCGATGACCCGCATACCGACTCGATGCCGCACTACAAGCAAATGGTTGCTCATCGCGGCGAGATGTTGTTTCACAATGTCGACGGGTGGGCGCCGACCAGGGATCAGTTCAGGCATGCGCTTGCCGCCGAATACGGCGCCATCTCGCTGATCGACGACGGAATAGGGCGCATTCTGGAAACATTGGAGCGCGAGGGGCTCGCGGACGACACGATAGTGGTATTCACCTCCGATCACGGTGACATGTTCGGAGACCACGGCATCATGTTCAAACATGCCATGCACTATCGTGGATGCCTCCGGGTGCCGCTCGTCGTTTCCGGTCCGGACATCGTCTCGCGCCGCACCGCCCGACACGTGTCATCGATCGACATTCCTTCTACCATACTGGACCTGGCAGGCGTTGACGGTTTCTACGGCATGCAGGGTCGGTCCTTCGCCCACCTCCTCGCAGGAAGCGACGACGTAGTGAGGGATCACATCTACATCGAAGAGGACGAAAAAGAAGACATGACCGGTGGCGGCACGCCGACGCGGATGCGCACGCTGGTCTGCGATCAGGGTCGTCTCACGATCTACGATGGACACGACCATGGTGAGCTCTTTGCCGGCGATGACCCGCAAGAGATGAATAATTTGTTCAGCAAGAAGGCAGGCGCCGACCTGCGTCACTGGATGACTGAGACGTTACTGCGCCAGGTAGTGATGCATGCGGAGACTTCGCCGCGTCCGACACACAACGCATAGGCATACACATGGAGAGATTGACGAGGCGCGGATACGAAGCACTGAGCGATGAGCAGAAAGCAGTGTTCGACGACATTGCGCGCGGACGGAATAACGTGGAAGACGGTCACATTGGCGGCCCATTCGACGCATGGATTCTCAACGCGGAAATGGGCCGGCGAATCGTGGGGCTCGGTGGCCTGTTTCGCTTTCGTACCCTGGTCGATCGGCGATACATCGAACTCGCCATATTGATAACGGGTGCACACTGGCGCGCGCAATACGAGTGGTTTGCGCATGCGCCCATGGCCCGCGAGGCCGGTCTGCCGCAGCAGGTGATCGATGCGATAAAGCGTGGCGACGAACCCGCCTTCGATGACGAGGGAGACGAGGCCGCATGGCATCTCGTTCGAGAACTTGTCGATACGCATCAAGTCAGCGATGCCACGTTTGCCCGTGCGGTGGCCTGCTTCGGCGAGCAGGGTGTGGCGGAACTCGTGAATGTCTGTGGGTACTACACCATGGTGTCGATGACCTTGAACACCTTCAAGGTGCCATTGCCCGACGGCGCCGAATATCCATTTGAAGAGAGATGAAGTAATGAACGAGGTACAAGTGAGACCTGCCGCGACGGTGCTGCTCGTCGACGACAGGCCCGACCTGCAAGTGTTTATGATGAAGCGCAACCAGAATATCCAGTTCGCCGGCGGCATGTGGGTCTTCCCTGGCGGAGCGGTGGACAGGTCGGATGACGCGACGACCTACCAACACTATTGCACCCATCGTTCCGACGTCGAGGCGAGCGAACTGCTTGGCGTGGAGCGCGGCGGACTCGCTTACTATGTTGCGGCAATCAGGGAGGCCTTCGAGGAGGCTGGCATCCTGCTTGCGCTTCACCGGGAGAACGAAGTCGCACTGGAGTTGCTCGATGACGATATTCGCGTTCGCTTTGACTCGCTGCGTGACGGCGTCAACGACGGATCGGTCGACTTTCTCGATGTTGTTGAACGCGAGAACCTGATTCTCGATGCTGGGCAAATTCACTATGTCGGTCGTTGGATTACGCCGCCCGGGCCACCGCGCAGGTTCGACACACGATTCTTTGTCGCGAGAATGCCGGCGAGACAGGATCCGATCCACGATGACAGTGAACTCGTCGGTTCGGATTGGGTGTCTCCCCGTCAGGTCATCGAACGCGCCGCT
>JAGRIN010000348.1 GCA_020443245.1 Pseudomonadales bacterium | reverse complement strand
GGCGTCGGAGCCGATGCTCAAAGCCGAACTCGATACGCACTGGATCGTTGCAGGCGGCGGCGACCCGGCACAGTGGATTGCCCAATACGGCCATCGCATGCCCCTGCTTCACCTCAAGGACTTCGCGCTGAATGAAGACTTCCAGCGTGTCTTCGCACCGGTCGGCGCAGGCAACATGAACTGGCCTGCCATACTCGAGGCCGCCGCCCGCCATGACATCGCTTACTACTTTGTCGAGCAGGACAACTGCTATGGTGCGGATGAGTTCGATTGCCTCAGGCGCAGTTTTGATTTTCTCAACACCTTCGGTCGTAACTGATGACTGCCGGCAGCGTACGACTCGGCATCATCGGCCTCGGGAACATGGGCCAGACGCACTGCCGCCTGGTTGCAAGGATTCCGGACATCACGCTCACCGCGGTCTGCGACATCGACCCGGCGCGCCTCGAGAAAATGGTCGCAAAAACCGGCGCACGCGGCTTCCGGACGCCGGGACGACTGCTCGCTTCCGGCATATGTGACGCGGTCCTCATCGCTACGCCCCACTACGGTCACACAACAATCGGCAAGCAGGCGCTCAAGCATGGCCTGCACGTTCTGGTGGAGAAGCCGATCTCGGTGCACAAGGCCGATTGCGAAAAGTTGATTGCCGCCCACCAGGACGAAGCGCAAGTCTTTGCCGCCATGTTCAACCAACGGACCAATGCGCAGTACCAGCGGATACGCGAAATGGTGCGCGGCGGTGAACTGGGCGCTGTCCGTCGCGTGCACTGGGCCATCACCGACTGGTTCCGCAGCCAGGCGTATTACGACAGCGGTGGCTGGAGAGCGACCTGGGCACACGAAGGTGGCGGCGTATTGATGAACCAGTGCCCTCACCAGCTTGATCTTCTGCAGTGGATATTCGGCATGCCGAGCGCACTGCAGGCATTTTGCCACCTCGGCAAACACCACCGCATCGAAGTGGAAGACGACGTGACCTGCTACCTGGAATACCCGGACGGTGCGACCGGTGTATTCACAACAACAACCGGCGAGGCGCCGGGCGTCAATCGACTCGAGATCGCCGCAGAAAACGGCCTGCTCGTTCACGACGCGCAGCAGGGCACGCTCACCTTTACGCGAAACGACAAGCCGGTTACTCGCGCCATCGCTGAGAACGAGGGTTTCAAGGCGCCGTCGACCGACCGCATCACGATAGACATCGAGGATACCGGTCGCCAGCATGCCGAAATCCTCGAGAATTTCGCGAGCGCGATTCTGCACGGCACACCGCTCATCGCCCATGCCTCGGAGGGCATACACTCGGTGGAACTCGCAAACGCCATGCTCTACTCGTCATGGACGGGGAAACGCGTCGAGCTGCCACTCGACAGCGCACGCTATGCACGGCGGCTGAAACGACAGATTCGTGAATCGACGTTTGTGAAGCAGGCGGCTTCCGGTGTTGTCGCCACCGATATGGACGAGTCTTTCTGACCGACGCATTCGAAGAGAGGTACCACGATGTCTGACGGTATGAACTACGCGCCCGTCGCCACGCAGCAGGCGGCCGTATGCCAACCCGGTGAGTTTGTGTTTGGCGTCACCGCGCTGGACCACGGTCACATCTACGGGATGACGCAAAACCTGAAACGTGCCGGCGCGACCTGCAAGCTGGTGTACGACCCGGACCCGAAGAAGCTCGCCTACTTCCTGAAGCAGAACCCCGAAGCCAGGGCAGCCTCGAGCCTGGACGAGATACTGGACGACACCGACATCAGCCTGGTGGCGGCGGCGGCAATACCCAATCTTCGTGCCGGGCTCGGCATCGAGTGCATGCACCGCGGCAAGGACTACTTCACCGACAAGACGCCTTTTACCTCGCTCTCTCAGCTCGATGAGGCACGCGAGGCAGTCGCCGCAACGGGACGCAAGTATGCCTGCTGTTATAGCGAACGCCTCCAGAACGAGGCGGCCGAACACGCCGCGGCACTCGTCGCGAGCGGCGTAATCGGCCAGGTGATCCAGCTCATCGGTCTCGGTCCCCACCGTCTCAGTGCCGGGTCACGTCCCGACTGGTTCTTCCGCAAACAAGAATACGGGGGCATCATCTGTGACATCGGCAGTCACCAGATGGAGCAGTTCCTCACCTACACAGGTGCAACCGACGCCGATGTCTCCATGGCCCGCGTCCATAACTACGCACATCCGGCCCATCCGGAACTCGAAGATTTCGGCGAGTGCTCACTTGTCGGTAACAACGGTGCCTCCGGCTACTTTCGCATGGACTGGTTCACTCCGGACGGCCTGCGCAACTGGGGCGACGGCAGGACCGTCATTCTCGGCACGGCGGGCTATATCGAACTGCGCAAGTACGTCGACATCGGTCGCGAACCAATGAGCGAGAACAACCTGTACATCGTGACAAACGATGGTGAGGAGCATCTCAACGTGACCGGCAAGGTGGGCTTTCCCTTCTTTGGCAAGTTCATCCTGGACTGCCTCGAGCGAACCGAACACGCGATGACGCAGGCACACACCTTCAAGGCGGCTGAACTCTGCCTCCGCGCGCAGGTGCTGGCAGACGAGAGAAACTAGTTGCCCGGCACCATCGGCACGGGCGGCGCCGGATTTCTCAGATGCAGGAGATCGTCAAACCGGCGCTCCACACCCTGCATATTCTCCGGATGCGTGAGCAGGTAGAACTGCCGTGCGGCGATCGCCTCGGCAACGAGTTCCCCGACTTCACGCGGCGCCATACCCTGCGCCTTGAAGTACTTGTCCATCTGCCTGATGCGTTCCGCCTGATCCGGGTCGTCAGGGTTTGCGCCGGATTCGAGTCCGGCAGGACGGTTGCGGGCTGACGTGATGATGTTGGTTGCGATCAGCCCGGGACACAGCAGCGTGACGCCGATGTTCGCGCTGCGCGCGGAGAGGTCGTGATACAACCCCTCGGTCAGCCTCGCGACCGCATGCTTGGTTACGCCGTAGATCGAACCGCCCCCGGTTGTGAGGCCAAGAATCGACGACGTGTTGACGATATGACTCTCCTCGCCATGCGCAAGCATATGGGGCACGAACGCGCGAATGCCATTGACGACGCCATAGAAATTCACACCCATCACCCAGTCCCAGTCCTCTTGCGTCTGGGACCAGATGCCTTCCGCACCGCCGCCGCCACTGACGCCGGCATTGTTGCAGAGGACGTGGACATTGCCGTAAGTGCCTGTCGCATGAGCGAGCAGCGACTCGATCGCAGCACCTTCGCTCACGTCTGTGACGCAGGGCGACACGTCGAAGTTCAGTTTCTGGAGTCGCTCTGCTTCCCGTGCGAGCGGCTCTTGTTCAACATCCGCCATCACCACTCGCATGCCACGATGCGCAAGTGCCTCGGTCATGCCAAGACCGATTCCGCTCGCCGCGCCC
>JAGRIN010000347.1 GCA_020443245.1 Pseudomonadales bacterium | reverse complement strand
GCGTTGCGAGAAGAATGTTCACAGTGCCGCCAGGTCAATGGAGCGGCTGTCGCGCGGCAGGCGCGGCTCCTGGTGTGATGTCAGCACCACGAGACCGCCACCCTCGATGTGTTGTGCCATCATGCCCTCGATCAGCCTGACGCCGGCGACGTCGATTGCACTGAACGGCTCGTCGAGGATCCAGGCGGGGCTCTGCACGAAGACGAGTCGCGCGAGGCTCACCCGTTTGCGCTGTCCTTCAGAAAGCGTACCTGTCGCGGCATCCTCGAGGCCGGCGAGACCGACTTGCGCGAGGGCATCGACGAGCACGTCATCGCCGGCCACAGGCTCGAACAGGGCGGCGAAATAGCGCAGGTTTTCCAGCGGACTGAGAAGGTCCTTTACCCCCGGTCGATGGCCCAGATAGAGCGGATACTCCTGCAGGTCCCAACTCACCTCACCCTCGAACTCCTGGTAGAGCCCGGCGAGGATTCTGAGCAGCGTGGTCTTGCCGGCGCCATTCGGGCCGAGCACGCGCAGTACTTCCCCCGGTTCGACGGAAAACGAGAGTCCTTCGAACAGAATGCGGTCCCGACGCTCGCAACTGAGCTGGCTGGTTTGCAACATCATGAATTCCTTGGGCTACCGGGATTATAGCCAAGTCCACTGCACAGTTCGTCCATCGTCCCCGATGTTCGGTCGCCATGATAAAGTTGTCGTATGACCATCCTCTTCGTCGCCGCCCTGCTCATTGTCGTCGTTGTGGTGTTCGGACCCCGTCCGCGCCTGGGCGAACCTCCAGGCGACCCGAACGTCCCGCAGGTCGATGACCTCACCGACCTCGCGGCCTGGCTCCGTGAAAAAGAAGCATCGGTACCCGGGCTGATCGACGGCGCAGACGCGCGCGTTGTCTTCGCGAATCCGGACACACCGGCGAAGACGGAACTCTGTTTTGTCTACATCCATGGATTCTCCGCCACCTGGCCCGAGACGGCACCGGTTACGTCAAGAATCGCCGAAACGTTTGGCGCCAACGTACTGCAGGCACGCCTCGCGGGTCATGGTGTCGGTCACGAACCGATGACCACTCCTGCCGAGGCGTGGCTCGAGTCGATGCTCGAGACGTGGCGGGTAGCCCGCCAACTGGGAAACGAGATTGTGCTCGTGGCGACCTCGACCGGTGCGCCGCTCGCCATCTGGCTCGCGACCCGCGCGGAAACCGCGGGGGCGATCAAGGCCATGCTGTTCATGTCACCAAACTTCGGTATCCGCTCGAAGTTCGACTTCCTGCTGACCATGCCCTGGTCGCGATACTGGATCCACTGGTTCATCGGTCGCGTGCGCGAATGGGCACCGCAAAGCGAACTGGAAGCGAAATACTGGACGTGGAAATACTCAACGCTCTCACTCATCGAGATGCAGAAAGTTGTCGACTGGTGCAATGCCCAGGCAGCACGACGTTTCACCTGGCCGCTCGCCATGATGTACATGAAAAACGACCCGACGGTGGACCCCGCGAAGGCAATCCGCTTTTTTGAACGCTGGGGCGGGCGGACCAAAGCCCTCATTCCGGTCACGCTGGACGGCGAGGTTGCACAGCATGTTTTCGCCGGTGACATCACCGCGCCACACCGCACTGATTGGGCGGTGCAGCAATTTACGACATTCTTGTCACGGCTGGGCTGACGTTTGACACCGGCACCGCCGAAGCGTTACAACCCCGTTTCACATCGCGCTCGGTGCTACCCATGGAGCTTGCGCAGAAGGTCGAAATCCCGCTACCACCCGAGGCTGTCTGGGATGCACTCAATGATCCTGAAGTCCTGAAGCAATGCCTCCCCGGATGTGAGGAATTCTCACCGGTCGAGGAAAACAAGTTCCATATCCTCATCCAGGCCAAAGTCGGCCCCGTCAAAGCGAAGTTCAACGGCGAGGTCGAACTCAGCAACATTACGCCACCGACAAGCTACACCCTCTCCGGTGCAGGCAAGGGCGGCGTGGCCGGCTTTGCCAAAGGCAGCGCCAATGTACAGCTCTCGCCGGCCACCGTGAACGGCACCGACGGGACCGAAATGACTTACGAGGTGAACGCCGCGGTCGGCGGGAAGCTTGCCCAGATCGGCTCACGACTTGTTAATGGCGCGGCAAAGAAGATGGCCGCCGAATTCTTTACCAATTTCGTTCGCGTCGTTTGCGACGACACCGAAGGAAAACTCGAAGTTAACTTGCAAACGCTGTCATCTGACGGCTGAAGGAAGGCTACCATGTCAGTAACTGTGAACCTCCGCGTCAACGGCAAGCAGGTAACGACCACCTGCGAAGCTGAAACGACGCTCGTCGAACTCTTGCGGGAACGCCTCTCGCTGACCGGCACGCACATCGGTTGCGACACGACGCAGTGCGGCGCCTGCACCGTGCACCTCGATGGCAAGGCCGTGAAATCCTGCACTGTCCTCGCACTCCAGGCGCAGGACAGCGAGGTCGTCACGATAGAAGGGATTGGCAAGAGTGACGCGCTGCATCCGATGCAGGCCGCATTCAAGGCCTGTCACGGACTTCAATGCGGATTCTGCACGCCCGGCATGATCATGGCGGCCATCGATCTCGTCAACCGGACGGACGACCTCGACGAGACATCGATCCGAGAGGGACTCGAAGGCAACTACTGCCGCTGCACGGGGTACCACAACATCGTCAAGGCGGTCGCGACTGCGGCCGGCCAGATGCGCAAATAAGGAGGGCGATATGACGGAATCAGCCATCGGCAAAAGTATTCCTCGCAAGGAAGACGCCCGGTTCATCAGCGGCAAGGGTCGCTACACCGACGACATCAATATACGCGGGCAAGCCTACGCCTGGTTTGTGCGTTCACCACTCGCGCATGGCCGGATCAAGTCGATCAGCACAGCCGCCGCCGAAAACAGCCCCGGCGTGATCGCCGTGCTCACCGGCGCGCAACTCGCCGAGGACGGTCTTGGCACATTGCCTTGCGGTTGGATGATCCATTCCAAAGACGGCAGTGAGATGAAACAACCGCCGCACCCGATCATGGCGGCAGACACAGTCAACTACGCCGGAGAGCCACTTGCCATTGTGGTGGCGGAGTCCCGGATCGCGGCCCGGAACGCGGCCGAGATGGTCGACGTCGAATTCGAGGACATGGATGCCGTCGTCGATCTCGCCACCGCACAATCGTCAGAGGCGATCTACGCGGATATCCCGCGCAATACCTGTTACGAGTGGGAACTGGGTGACAAGGAAGCCACTGACAAGGCATTCGAGGGGGCGGCTCACGTCACGAAACTCTCCATTCGCAACAATCGCCTGATCCCGAATGCCATCGAGCCTCGCGCGGCAATTGCCGACTTCAACCCGGGCACGGACGAACTCACGCTTTACACCACGAGCCAGAACCCACACCTGGTACGC
>JAGRIN010000346.1 GCA_020443245.1 Pseudomonadales bacterium | reverse complement strand
GCGCTGGTCGCGCAGGGGTTGCGCGACGCGGATGCGGCTCGCCTCGGCGTAGTGGTGCATTCGATGGCGGGCGATCGCTGCGCAGCCAGGTCCGGCGAACGCGGTCTGTTGGCGACAGACCTCGTGCCTGAGATCCGTGCACTCCTCAATCCGCAGGACCATGCCGACTCACGTTAAACGAAACCTGGCCGACGAATCGGCGACGCTGGCGTTTGCGGCTCGGTTGGCGCCACTGGTCGCCGGCGGCGCCGTCATTTATCTCACTGGTGACCTGGGCGCCGGCAAGACAACGTTCTGCCGTGGCCTGATTCGGGCGTTGGGGCACAAAGGGGCGGTGAAGAGCCCCACTTTCACGCTGGTGGAACCCTACCAGCTTGATGGGACTCAAATATTCCATTTTGATCTGTACAGACTAAACGATCCCGGCGAGCTAGAATATATAGGCGTTGATGACTATTTCGACCCCCGGCGACTTTGCCTGGTGGAGTGGCCCGAGCGCGGGGACGGTTTGTTGCCCGAGTGTGATATCGAGGTGTCGCTGGTGCCGGCAGGGCGGGGCCGAACTGTGACAGTAACCGCGCAATCCGATCGTGGGGAGCGGATCGTTCAGGAACTCGAGGTGGGCTGAGGCGGTGATGAGGCTGCACAAGAGGCTTTCAAGGCGCAGGGCGTGGCCTTGGGGCATGCTTCCCTTTGCAATTCTGCTGCTGTTTTTCCCGGTCTTCGCGGCGGCCACGACGACCCAGGTCGAAAGTGTGAGAGTCCGGCCGTCGCCGGAGCGCACCCGCATCGTCTTTGACCTTTCGAGCCCGGTGGAACATCGGATCTTCTCTCTTGAAAACCCGAGGCGCCTCGTCATCGACATCGAGAACGCCAGCCTCGATGCGGTAATAGACAGTATCGATCTTGCTGATACGCCGATTGCGGGGATGCGTGCGTCGCCGCGCGATGGCGATGACCTGCGCGTCGTGCTCGACTTACGCGATGCCGTGAAGCCTCGTTCCTTCGTCCTGAAGCCGATCCTCCAGTACGGCGACCGTCTTGTGGTCGATCTCTACACGCCCGAACAACAGCAGCCTGTCGTCAATAAAGTGGACCGGTTCTCGAAGCAGATGCGTGACGTACTCGTTGCAATCGACGCCGGGCACGGCGGCGATGATCCGGGCGCGATCGGCCACGACGGGTTGTACGAAAAAGATGTTGTGCTTGGCATCGCGAAGCATCTCGCGGGCCTGTTCGAGCGGGAGCCCGGCTATCGCCCGCTCCTGATCCGCAAGGGTGACTATTTCCTGGCGCTGCGTGAGCGAACGGAGATCGCGCGCAAGAGCGAGGCAGACATCTTCGTTTCGATCCACGCCGATGCATTCCAGACCGCAGAGGCGCGAGGTGCGTCGGTTTATGCTATTTCGCAGCGAGGCGCCACGAGTGAGGCGGCGCGCTGGCTGGCCGAGAAAGAAAACCGTGCCGACCTGATCGGCGGTGTCGGCGGCGTGAGCCTCGACGACAAGGATGACCTGCTTGCCGGCGTGCTGCTGGACTTGTCGATGACGGCAAGTCTCTCTGCAAGCCTCGAGATGGGCCAGAGCGTGATCAATGCCATCAAACCGGTCAACAGGTTGCACAAGCGGCACGTCGAGCAGGCCGCGTTCGTGGTGCTGAAATCGCCGGATATTCCGTCACTGCTGGTCGAGACGGGGTACATTTCCAATCCACAGGAAGCGCAACGCCTTGCCACGGCCTCCCATCAGCAGGCAATGGCGAGGGCGATCTTCTACGGCGTGAAGCGATACGTCGACGATCACCCACCGGCGGGTTCGTACCTTGCATGGAAAAGGCAGGGCGGTGATGACAAACTGCGGTCCTACAAGATTGTGAGCGGCGATACGCTTTCGGGCATCGCCACCCGCTACCAGATCAGCCCCGAAACCCTCATGAAAGTGAACGGGTTGAGGAGCGATACCATCCGGATCGGGCAGGTGCTGAAGATTCCCGCGACCTGAACCGCCTCCTCGGAGCGACATGTCAAAACGTATCAAACAACTGAGTCCCCGGCTCGCGAACCAGATTGCCGCGGGTGAAGTGATCGAGCGTCCCGCGTCGATCGTCAAGGAACTGATCGAAAACAGCCTGGATGCCGGGGCGACGAATGTGTCTGTCGATCTCGAGGCGGGCGGCGCAAAGCTCGTTCGCCTGCGAGACAACGGCAATGGCATACATCCAGAGGACTTGACGCTCGCACTGTCACGTCACGCCACCAGCAAGATTATCGAGATGGAAGATCTCGAAGGCGTGGCCACGCTGGGATTTCGTGGCGAGGCGCTTGCCAGCATTGCCTCGGTATCCAGGCTGTCGCTCACCAGCAATCCGAATGAGGGAACCGAAGGGTTCACGGTCACAGCGTCGGGCGAGGACATGCGTGCCGAAGTGATTCCGTCGCCACACCCGCGCGGTACGACGGTGGAGGTTCGCGATCTCTTTTTCAACACGCCGGCGCGCCGCAAGTTTCTCAGGACCGAGAAAACAGAACTCTCTCGCATCGAGGACGTCATCCGTCGAGTCAGCCTGAGTCATCCGTATGTACAGATCACGCTCAGCCACAATGGCCGGCAGTTGCGACACTATGGAATCGTTAACACGCCACAGGATGAGAAGCGACGCGTGGCTTCCGTATTCGGCCAATCGTTTGTCGACAATGCGGTCTATGTCGACGAGGAGGGTGGCGGTTTCTCGCTGTACGGTTGGGTCGGCCTGCCAACGTTTTCCAGAAGCCAGCCCGACCAGCAATTCTTCTTCGTCAACGGTCGCATGATCCGCGACAAGCTCGTTTCGCACGCAGTGCGCCAGGCTTACCAGGATGTGCTCTACCATGGCCGGCATCCGGTCTACACGCTCTTTTTGGCGCTCGACCCGAAGCTCGTCGACGTGAACGTTCACCCGACAAAGCACGAGGTGCGTTTCCGGGAGAGCCGTCAGGTGCATGATTTCTTGTTTCGAACGATTCATCGTGCGCTCGCCGATGTCAGGCCTGCAGCCTCCGCGGTGGACGCGGCGCCACCCCAAGCGGATGGCGGGTTCGCGGGCATGGCGTCGCCGGGGCGACAATCAAACATTGCCTTCGGTCCGCCCCGCGTCGTCTCGGAGAGTGTCCGGGCGTACGGAGAATTCATCGCGAGCTCAGCGCCGCGTGCACTGCCGGAGACCCAGGACGATGAGATACCGCCTCTTGGCTTTGCGGTGGCGCAACTGCACGGCATCTACATCCTCTCCCAAAACGCTTCCGGCCTGGTTATCGTCGATATGCACGCTGCGCACGAACGCATCACGTATGAGCGGATGAAGCGTGCAGCAGACGAAGGCGGCGTGAGGCAGCAACCACTGCTGGTTCCGATCAGTGTCAGCCTCAGTGAGA
>JAGRIN010000345.1 GCA_020443245.1 Pseudomonadales bacterium | reverse complement strand
CTTCGCCGTTGATGAACAACTGGTTGTTGCGCATGGCAATGGTGTCGCCGGGTATGCCGATGACACGCTTGATCAGCAGGCGCTCGTCTTTGGGGGAGTAGAACGTGACGATCTCGCCGCGCTTCGGTGCATCCCATTCTGCGATGTGCCAGGTCGTGAACGGTACCTTGAGGTCGTACGCGAGCTTGTTGACGACGACGCGGTCACCCTCGAGGATCGTCGGCTGCATTGAACCGGAAGGTACCTGGTTCCAGTCCGCGATCGCGGAACGAAAAACAACCATAACGGCAAGGAACACAATCAGGGTGCGCCACTCTCGCCAGAACGTCATCAGTTTGTCTTTCATCGTCTGGCTAGTTTACTGACGATTCTGCGACTGTACAAATCCCCGCGAGAACTGTAATCTAAGTGAATTGTCGACACTAACCCCTTGAAATACCGCTATTTTAGGTAAGAAAACCAGAAGGACCAGCCATGCTGAAGATCCAGTTCAAGGATGGACGCGCCGAACCGGTAGTGCTGGCTGCTCCCGGCAAGACCATCGGGAAAGGGGATGCCAACGATATCGTGATCGACGAGGCGGGCGTCAACGGCTTTCATGCCGACCTCAAGGTTGACGGGGACGATGTTGTCATTACAGACGTCAACACGGCGACCGGCACGATCGTCAACGGTGAGAAGATCACTGGAGCGACCCAGCTCAAGGCCGGCGATGTAATCAACATCGGGGGTGTCGAACTCGAAGTGCAGGAAGACCAGGGCGGCGCGTCCAAGACGCTGGTTCTTTCCGGCACCGCGCTCATGGAGATGGGGCAGGGCTGCTGGTCGCTCATCGCAGACTCGGGTCCGGAGAAGGGACAGATCATTCCTGTTATGGATCGCATCGAAATCGGTCGTGCGCTCGAGTGTGACATCTCCATCCTGGAACCTGCCTTGTCGCGCAAGCACGCGGAACTCGAACTGATCGGGGACGATCTGCTGGTTCGCGACCTGGGGTCTGTCAACGGTACTTACGTGAACGGCAGCAAGGTCGACGAGGTTCGCCTGAACGACCGCGACGTCCTGCAGTTCGGCAAGATACGGTTTATCGTTGCGGCGCCCTGACGGGCCCGCCGTAGCCTCGCAGCAGCAGTAGTTCGCGGATTTCCTGGATGTGCTCCTGGTTGCGGGTTTCCACCGTGATCGAAATTTCGACCTGGCCGATGGGCGCCTCGCCGGAGAAACGGTGGTGATGTACTTCCAGAACGTTCGCCCCTGACTCCCGGAAGATCCCCAGCACTTTTTCCAGCGCGCCCGGTTTGTCTGGTATCACCGAATCGATTTTCACCACGCGACCGTCGAAAGCGAGACCGCGGTTAATGATTTTCGAGAGCAGGTTCACGTCGATGTTGCCGCCGCTGATGACCGAGAGGACGCGCCGGTCGGCCACATCGGGAACTCGCTTGTTAAGCAGGGCGGCGATGGTGGTCGCAGCGGCGCCCTCGACCACGATCTTTTCGATTTCCAGCATGAGCATGATGCCGTTGGCAATCTCGTCGGAACTGACGCTCACCAGATCGTCGACCAGTCGGTTTACGACCTCCAGGTTGTTTGCCGCGACCTTGCGCACCGCGATCCCGTCGGCGATAACCGGTTCCGGTGCGATCTCGACCACGTGACCTGCGTCGTGAGATCGCGCCATCGAATTGCAGGTGCTTTCCTCGACGCCGACGATCCTGATGTCGGGGCGCACAGCCTTCACATAGGTGGCGATGCCGGCGATCAGCCCGCCACCGCCGACTGGTACCAGGATAACGTCGATGTCGCGACCCGCTTCGGACTCGAGCACCTCGAGGCCGATCGTGCCCTGGCCTTCGATGACGAGTTCGTCTGCGAAAGGATGCAGGTAGACGCGACTCTCAGTCGCGGCGAGTTCCTGTGAGTATTGGTACGCCTCGTCAAAATTGTTGCCGTGAAGGATGACCTCCGCACCCCAGTGTTCGGTGGAGCGGATTTTCACGAGCGGAGAGTAGCGCGGCATCACCACTTTCGCCGAAATGCCGAGCCGCCCTGCGTGATATGCGACCGCCTGCGCGTGGTTGCCCGCGCTCGCGGCGATGACGCCATGCCGGCGTTCGTCCTCCGTGAGCGCCAGCAGGCGGTTGATTGCCCCGCGTTCCTTGAATGAACCCGTCATCTGAAGGTTCTCGAGTTTGAACAGCGTCTCGCAACCACAGATTGACGAGAAAGTGGCGGATCGGGTGAGGGGCGTCTTGATGATGTGGGGCGCGATACGCGTGTACGCGTCCCGTATCGAGTCGGCGGACAGGGTGCTCATCGGCCAATTATACGGGGTCGTGCTTCAGGAGAGCAGGGACTTGAGATCGGTGTCGGGATCAGCCAGCTTCGCGGGATCGACCTGCTTGCCGTAGAGCTGTTTGCCCACCATGAACTCGCGAGGACTATTGACCGCGTCGACGCCGACAACCGCGCCATCTTTCAGGTAGAACACGGCGAACTGGTTGGCATCCTTGTTGCCGCGGAGGACCTCGGTGTCGCCATCGGAGGAGTACCCGACCATTTGTAGCTTGAGTTCGTACTGGTCGGACCAGAACCACGGCACCGCGGCGTAGACCTTGTCACCGCCCAGCATGTTGCTGGCCGCGACGCGCGCCTGTTCCATCGCATTGGGAACAGATTCCAGGCGCAGCCGTCGACCCAGGATCGGGTTGGGATGGTTCGTGCAGTCGCCCGCGGCATAAACGTCGGCCACAGAGGTGCGGCAATGGTCATCAACCACGATACCGTTCTCGACCTTTATGCCGGCCTGGTCGGCCAGTTCGACGTTAGGGATAATTCCGATCCCGCCGATGACGAGGTCCGCGGGAATCTCTTTGTCGCCACACACCACCTTCTCGACATGACCCTCGCCCAGAAATCCCGTGACCGTCGTATTGGTGAGTATGTTCACGCCTCGCGAGGTGTGCAGGTTGTGATAGAACTCGCTCATGTTCGGCGTTGTCACGCGTTGCAGGATGCGGCTTTCCATTTCCAGCACGGTAACGTTCAGTCCTGAAGCAGCCGCGACCGACGCGACCTCGAGCCCGATGTAACCACCACCGACGATGACCACATTCTTTGCGGTCTTCATTGATTCGCGAATACCGTCCACATCGGCCACGGTACGCAGGTAGTGGATACCTTCGAGTTCGCCTCCGTCGATGCGGAGAATTCGCGGGCGACTTCCGGTGGCGATGAGCAGCTTGTCGTAGCTGAGCGTATCGCCGGCGCTGGTGGCAACGGTCTTTGCGCCGGTGTCGATCGCGGTCACCGTTACGCCGGTCCGAATATCGACGTTACGATCGTCGTAGAACTTGGGCGGCCTGAGATAGACCTTCTCGATACCGTGCTTGCCGGAGAGATATTCCTTGGAGAGC
>JAGRIN010000344.1 GCA_020443245.1 Pseudomonadales bacterium | reverse complement strand
AAAAAAAAAAGAAGTTCATCAAGGATGAGGTCGACCTCATAATGAGTAACGGCCTGACAGGGCTCATCCTCGTTGTGATCACACTGCTCGTGTTCCTGCAGTTCCGTGTAGCCACCTGGGTGATGATCGGCATGCCGGTCACCTTCCTCGCCGCCCTGCTCGCGTTCTACTACCTTGGCGGCACGCTCAACGTGCTGTCGCTCATCGCGATTGTGATGGCCCTCGGTATTGTCGTCGATGACGCGATTGTCGTGGGTGAGGAAGCCGTCACGCAGTTCCAGTCGGGCAAGAAGCCGGCAGAAGCAGCGTCCGTAGGCGCGAACCGAATGTTCTTCCCGGTTGTTGCGTCCTCGCTGACCACGCTCTGCGCGTTCCTGCCTCTCCTTGAGCGAGACGCGAACCCGATCGCGGAGATTCCGCTCATGATGCTTTGCGTGATCGCAGCATCCCTGCTCGAGTGCTTTTTGATACTGCCCGGACACCTCAAGTCGGCTTTTGAGAAGAGTGCCGGCAAGCCTCCATCGAAATTCCACCAGTGGTTCGATGCGAAGTTCGAGGACTTCCGGGAAAACCGGTTCCGGCCCGTGGTGCGACTTGCGATGCAGAACCGTCGGGTAGTCATTGGTTCCGCCTTCGCGATGTTCGCGTTGACGCTCGCAATGTGGATAACGGGCTGGATCAAGACCGACATGAACCTGAACATCAACTTCGAGCAGCTCGACGCAGACGTCCAGTTCGTTGCAGGCACCACGGATGCCCAGCGCGTTGCCTTCATCGCCGATCTTGAGAAGTCGTTGTCCAGGGCTGACGAGTCATTTGGGGGGCACAACGTCGTCAACTACATCACGACCTACAATGCCGCTACCGTCAACAACGAGCAGAAGACAGGTTCCCAGTACGCGAAGATCTGGGTCGAGATGACCTCCCCCGAAAAGCGATCGGTGACCGCCTCCGAGTTTGCCAGCGACTGGCTTGCGCAGGTACCGAACTCACAGGTGGTGGACTCGCTGACGATCAAAAAGTCGTCCGAATACTGGGGCGATTTCTCCATCCTGCTGAAGGGCGCCGATGCCGAGGTGCTGAAAAAGGCTGCGGCCGAGACGATTGCCGAGTTGGGCACGCTGGACGGCGTCACAAACCTTCGCGATAACCTGCCCTGGGGCAAGGAGCAGTGGATATTCGAGCTGACCACCGAGGGGCGAGCGCTCGGTCTCACCACCTCGGGCGTTGGCCAACAATTGCGTGCTGCCTATGACGGACAGCGCATCCAGATCTTCCAGCAGGACGAAAACGAGCTCGAAGTTCGCTTGATGCTGCCGGAGAACGAGCGGACTGATCTCGCATCGCTCAGCCAGTTTCCGGTGAAGACGCCCGGCGGAAAGATGATCCCGCTGGCGAGTGTCGCCACCTGGGAGGGTAAACGCGGGCTCGACGTCATTCGCCACCACAATGCACTGCGAACGATCGAAGTGAGTGGCGATGTCGATATCAACAAGATCACCGGTGGTGAGGTCGTGGATTACTTCAACAAGAACCTGAAGGAACGTCTTTCGACGACGTACCACATCACCACAGGTCTCGATGGCCTCAGCCTGGAAGGACAGGAAGTGGGCGCGAGCTTCGCAACCAAGTACATGATTGCGCTGTGTCTCATCTACATCGTGCTGGCGTGGGTGTTCGCGTCGTACTCCTGGCCTCTTGCGGTGATGGCGGCGATTCCTTTCGGCTTGACCGGCGCCCTGCTCGGGCACTTTGTCATGGGTATGGTGATCGGACCGATGTCCATGCTGGGTCTGTTCACGTTGACGGGCATCATCATCAACGATTCGATTATTCTCGTAAGCGCCTACCAGTATCTGCTGAAAGAAGGCATCGAGCCGCGACAGGCGATTGAAGACGCGGTTTGTTCCCGCCTGCGCGCAGTGATCCTCACCTCTGTTACAACCGTTGCCGGCCTGTTTCCGCTGCTTCTCGAGAGAGCGCCGATGGCCGCAGCCTTTACCCCACTCGCTGCCGCGATCTGTTTCGGCATGTTGTACGGCACCTTGCTGGTCTTGCTCGTGGTTCCGGCGCTGCTGAGCAGTATCGTCACGATGACCGAGTGGTTCGAAGCCAGGAGAAGGAGAAAGTCCCATGAAGGGCCTGCTTACGAAGTTGCGTAACGTTCGCACCTTGCCGCGCAAAATCGTCTCGTCCAAGAACGGGTTACTTGCCACCATCCTCGTTTCGACCGTCCTGGTCGTGGGCGGCGTCATTGCGATGGCACCGGAGCCGGACAAGAAAGCGGTGCAAGAGACGGCGTGGCCGGTAACGACCACGCGCGCGGCGCCGACCAGTCGATCACCTGAGCTCAAGCTTTACGGGCGGGTCGAGACGCCGCGCCAGTCATCTCTCACCTCTTCGGTAATGGCTCACGTTGATTCAGTGGAAGTACTCGAAGGCAGCACGGTGTCGAAAGGCGAGCTGCTCATTTCCCTTGACCCGACCGACGCCCGCCTGAGTGTTGACCGAGCCGAGGCGGACCTGACGGAGGCACGTGCAAACCTGTCGTCGCTTGACCTCAAGTCGCGAGACGACAAGGCGGTCCTCGAACACGAGAAGAGTCTCTATGAACTCGCCACTGCCAAGGTCGAGCGGCACAAGCAGTTGCGCAACCAGAAGTCGATTTCCGAGGAAACGTTGAACGGCGTCATGGCGGACGCTGACAGGCAGGCGATCGAGCTGCGTCGTCAGCAAGGCCTTGTCGATGACTCAGCCAACCAATTGACGAGGGCGAAGGCCCAGGTGAAACGCGCTGAAGCGGCGCTCGCGGAAGCGAAGGTCAACCTGGCGCGCACGTCTATCGTTGCGCCGTTCGACGGACGAATCACATCCGTAAGGGTGTCTCCTGGTGAACTGGTCCAGCCCGGCACACCGATTGTCGAACTTTACGATACGACGAACATGGAAGTCCGCGCCCAGATCCCCTCGAGCGACCTGGCTGCAATCAAGCAGGCCATCGACTCGGGCGTCTCGATGCCGGCGCGCCTGTCGACGGGCGCACGTGAGATTCCCGCCAATCTCGCGCGCCTGTCCGGTGAGGTCGGCGCCGGACGGTCATCGGTCGATGGCCTGTTCTCGGTCGATGCCCGTAACCTCGAGATTGGGCGTGCGGTTTCGGTGACGCTTACCCTGCCACCGGTGGAGGACACCGTAATGCTGCCGATCCAGTCGCTCTACGGTCACAACCGTATCTTTGTGGTGAACGGCGATCGCCTGAAGGCGGTGGAAGTCGAGCGCCTGGGAGAGGTGACAGATGAGGCCGGGCACCTCAATGTCCTCGTCCGGTCCGATGAGTTAGGCCAGGGCGTCCCGATTGTGACCTCG
>JAGRIN010000343.1 GCA_020443245.1 Pseudomonadales bacterium | reverse complement strand
ATGGCAACCAAATTTGACGTGATCGTGATCGGCGGCGGACCTGCCGGCTATCACGCAGCGATACGCGCCGCGCAGCTTGGCCTCAAGACGGCGTGCATCGACAAGTGGATCAACAAGGAAGGCAAGTCGGCGTTTGGCGGTACCTGTCTCAACGTAGGCTGCATCCCTTCGAAGGCGTTGCTTGATGCTTCCCACAAATACGTTGAGGCGAAGGAATCGTTCGCCGACATCGGGATTGTCACCAAGGGGATCGATATCGACGTCCCCACGATGATCACGAGAAAGGACAAAGTCGTCTCGAACCTGACTTCGGGCGTCGCGCAGCTATTAAAAGGTAACGGCGTCACGACCTATACCGGCACGGGCAGGTTGCTGGCCGGCCGCGTTGTCGAATTCACGCCTCACGAAGGCGACTCGGAAGAACTCGAGGCGGACAACATCATCATCGCCACCGGTTCGGTGCCCGTGGAGATTCCGCCGTGTCCGCTTGAAGGCAACATGATCGTCGACTCGACCGGTGCGCTGAACTTCGAGTCGGTGCCGAAGCGCCTGGGCGTCATTGGTGCCGGCGTGATCGGTCTCGAACTCGGCAGTGTGTGGAACCGGTTGGGTTCGGAAGTCGTGATCCTCGAAGCGCTCGATGCGTTCCTGCCGATGATGGACGAGCAAGTCGCGAAAGAAGCGCAGAAACTGTTCAAGAAGCAGGGCCTCGATATTCGTCTCGGCACGCGCGTGACCGGCAGTGAAGTGAAGGGCAAGAAGGTGCGCGTTCATTTCAAGCAAGGCGACGAGGAAAGCACGGAGTCGTTTGACGCACTGATCGTTGCGGTCGGTCGTCGTCCTTATACCGAAAACCTCCTGGCTGCAGATAGTGGCGTCACGCTGGATGAGCGCGGCTTCATTTATGTCAACGACATCTGCGCGACGGATGCGCCCGGCGTTTATGCAGTGGGCGACGTCGTGCGTGGCCCGATGCTTGCCCACAAGGGCATGGAAGAGGGCGTCATGGTCGCCGAGCGCATCGCCGGCCACAAACCGCTGGTGAACTATGATGCGGTGCCCAGCGTGATTTACACCCATCCCGAAATCGCCTGCGTCGGCAAGTCCGAGCAGGAACTGAAAGGTAGCGGTGACGAATACAACGTCGGTGTGTTTCCCATGGCCGCCAGTGGTCGTGCCATGGCAGCAGGGGACACCGCCGGTCTGGTCAAGGTCCTCGCCGACGCGAAGACCGATCGAATTCTCGGCGTTCACATGATCGCGCCGCATGCCTCCGAACTTATCAGCGACGCCGTGATTGCGATGGAGTTCGACGCGAGCGCCGAGGACCTGGGTCTGACCATGTTTGCACATCCGACCCTTTCCGAGGCCGTACACGAGGCAGCGCTCGCCGTCTCCGGCCATGCCATCCACATCGCGAACCGGCGTCGCAAGAAGTAACGTTCATCATCTGTCACAGGGGATCTTATGAATCTTCATGAATACCAGGCAAAGCAAGTCTTTGCCGAATACGGGCTCCCGGTATCCAAAGGGATCGCCGTGGATACCGCCGACGAGGCTGTTGCAGCCGCGAAGAAGATCGGCGGCAATCGTTGGGTTATCAAGGCGCAGGTCCATGCCGGCGGGCGCGGCAAGGCGGGCGGCGTCAAGCTGGTTTCCACCGAAGACGAGATCCGCGAATTTGCGAACAAGCACATCGGCACGAACCTCGTCACCTACCAGACGGACGAACATGGCCAGCCGGTCGCGAAAATCTACATCGAAGAGTGCACGGACATCGCACGCGAACTGTATCTCGGCGCCGTGATCGATCGCTCCTCTCGCAGGGTCGTTTTCATGACCTCGACCGAAGGTGGGGTGGAGATCGAGAAGGTTGCTTCCGAAACGCCGGAGAAGATCCTGACGGCGACCATTGACCCCGCGATCGGCGGCATGCCCTACCAGGGCCGCGATCTCGCGTTCCAGCTCGGTCTCGAAGGCAAGCAGATCAACCAGTTTGCCAACGTGTTCGCGACGCTCGCGAAGATGTTCGTCGAGCGCGATCTCTCCCTGCTCGAAATCAATCCGCTGGTTGTTACCGAAGCGGGCGACATCCACTGCCTCGACGCGAAGGTATCGATCGACAGCAACGCGATCTATCGCCAGAAGGCGCTCGCCGCGATGCGTGACCCGAGCCAGGAAGACGAGAGGGAGAACAAGGCGTCCGAATTCGGACTCAATTACGTTGCGCTCGAAGGCAACATCGGTTGCATGGTGAACGGTGCCGGCCTCGCGATGGGCACAATGGACCTCGTGAAACTGCACGGTGGCCAGCCGGCCAACTTCCTCGACGTCGGCGGCGGCGCCACGAAGGAAACCGTGAGTGAGGCGTTCAAGATCATCCTCGCCGACCCGGCCGTGAAAGCGGTACTCATCAACATCTTCGGCGGTATCGTTCGCTGTGACGTTATCGCCGACGGCATTATCGGCGCGGTGAAGGAAGTCGGCGTGAAAGTGCCTGTGGTCGTACGATTCGAGGGCAACAATGCGCCGGTCGGCGTGAAGACGCTGGCTGAAAGCGACGTCAATATTATTGCGGCGACCAGTCTCACGGACGCGGTCCAACAAGCAGTCAAGGCCGCGGGAGGTGCAGCGTGAGTGTACTGATAGACAAGAACACGAAGGTAATTTGCCAGGGTTTTACGGGTTCGCAGGGGACACTGCACTCTGAACAAGCGCTGGCCTACGGCACGAAACTCGTGGGTGGTGTAACGCCGGGCAAAGGTGGCCAGAAGCACCTGGGCCTGCCGGTCTTCAACACCGTCAAAGACGCGGTGAAAGAAACCGGTGCGACGGCGTCGGTGATTTATGTGCCGGCACCTTTCGCCAAAGACGGCATTCTGGAAGCGGCTGACGCGGGTATCGAACTCATTGTCTGTATCACCGAAGGTGTGCCGACGCTCGATATGCTGGCGGTCAAGGTCAGCCTCGATCAGCGCGGCATTCGCCTCATCGGGCCGAACTGCCCGGGAGTGATCACGCCGGGCGAGTGCAAGATCGGCATCATGCCGGGTGACATCCACTTGCCCGGCCGGGTCGGCATCGTCTCGCGTTCCGGCACGCTGACCTACGAAGCGGTCAAGCAAACGACCGATCTCGGCTTTGGCCAGAGCACCTGTGTCGGTATCGGCGGCGACCCGATTCCCGGCAGCAACTTTATCGACATTCTCGGCATGTTCGAAAAGGACCCTGCGACCGAAGCGATCATTATGGTCGGTGAAATTGGCGGTAATGCTGAAGAAGAGGCTGCTGCCTTCATCAAGGCCAACGTGACCAAGCCGGTCGTGGGCTACATCGCTGGTGTGACCGCGCCCCCCGGCAAACGCATGGGCCACGCCGGTGCGATCATCGCAGGCGGCAAGGGCACGGCGGACGACAAGTTCGC
>JAGRIN010000342.1 GCA_020443245.1 Pseudomonadales bacterium | reverse complement strand
CGCCGATCGTCGAACGCTGCAACTCGATCTCATCGACTGCCCGTTCGTAATAAGAAACGGCCTCCGGAAGATTACCTTGCATCGCTGCCACCCGACCACGCCCATGTAGTGCCAGGTAGTAAACGTTACCGAACGCGCGGAGCCTGGGTTCTGCAAGAACTTCATCGTAGCCTCGCTGTGCCGATGCATAATCGCCAGTCTCGAGCTGCGCCCGATAGAGCATGAAGCGCGGCTCAAAGTTCAGCGCGAACAACGTATCCGACTGTGATATCGATTTACCATCGACCTTGCCGAAGTCTCCCGCGACCGCGACAACGGAACCCGTGAATGCCTGGAAAGCCCTGGCGAATGCCGACTTCGGCACTGTCGCTGTCATGGCATCGAGTGCGCCGCGATAATCCCCGAGCGACATCCTCCCCTTGGCAAGCCAAAGTTGACGCTGCGGGGCAAAATAGCTGCTGGTCGATCCGCTGACATCGATCGTCGCTATCTTCTCCAGCGCGGACCGTGCGCCCTCGCGGTCGCCGGAAGACGCATCTGCGACGGCAATGATGCCGAGCGGCACGATCGCCGACACGGCCGTGGTTTGCCGCGCCTGGTTCTTCATGGCAGCACCGCGGGCGAGGTTGGCGGTACCCAGTGAGGTGATCCCCACGAACAACGAACCGGCACTGAACGGCTCTTCGAGCTCGAACAATGCGTCGCCCTGCGTCAGGGCCAGTGCATGCCCGGCCAAAGCGCGGGCGCGCGAGTAATCCCCGACGATTGTTGCTGCTTCTGCCTCGAGTTGTAACAACGTGTGTTGCGTATAAGGCTCATTGCGAACGTTGACCGATTCCTTGGAGACCCACCGCGGGTCGGGCAGCTTCCCGCCGCTTTCAGCCAAACGTTTCCTGAGTACTGGCAGACAGTCCTCAAAAGCACCGAGGTTGCGGACTTGCAGGTAGGACTCACACAACCGGTACAGATCCTGGAGATCAAGACTGTCGTACCCTTGCCCCTGCTCACCAAAACGTTGTGCCACGCGATCGAAGGCGCCGGTGGTGTAATACGCTCCGATGGGAGATTGGGAAGCACAACCTGCCAGCAGACCCGACAACGTCAACATCACCAACGTGATAGCGGTTCGCATTTACTGCCTGTTTCCTTGTGAAGGCCAAAAGCCGAATATGACACGGATTCAGGCGGCCAGGCAGCAATATCGCGCCCGGTACGCAAAACCTGCCCGGCGCGTACAATGCAGGCAGTCCCAGCATAAAACCCCGGAGAATACGAAATGTCGGAAAAGCAGATGAACCCCGCGGACGCGCTCATGGGTACGGGCTAGCGGCCCGCCGTCGCACACCAGAGCGGCGAGTTACCCGACCCGGCCGCGACACCCATCGAGGCGCTGGATGTGAGCGATTCGCGACTGTACCAACGGGACGCGTGGCGCCCATACTTCGCGCGACTCCGCGCCGAAGACCCGGTGCACTACACCGCAGAGAGTCCGTTCGGTCCCTACTGGTCGATTACGCGTTTCGCCGACATCATGCACGTCGAGAGCAAGCATGAGATCTTCTCCTCGTTCCCGACCATCGCGATCGGCGACAGCCCGAATGGACAGTACATCGAAAACTTCATTTCGATGGACCCACCGAAGCACGACCAACAACGCATGTCGGTCGCGTCTGTGGTGGCGCCACGCAATCTCATGAAGCTCGAGCCGGTCATTCGGGAACATGCACGCGACATCCTGGACAGCCTGCCGGACGACGGCGTTGAGTTCGACTGGGTCGATCGCGTTTCCATTGAACTCACGACCCGAATGCTGGCCACGCTGTTCGATTTCCCTTTCGAAGATCGACGCAAGCTGACCTATTGGTCGGACCTCTCAATCGGCTCTCCCGAGACAACCGGCGCGGATGAAGGCCCGACCGGCGAAGCAGTGATGGAAGGGCTCAACGACATGGCCAATACGTTCATGGGCCTCTGGGCGGAGCGTGCGGCGGCGGACCCGACCGGGCGCAACGATCTCATCACCATGCTCGCGCACAGCGAGGATACGAAGGACATGGTGACGAGACCGCTGGAGTTTCTGGGCAACATTATGCTGCTCATCGTCGGCGGCAACGATACGACACGAAATTCGATCTCCGGCGGCGTGCTGGCGCTCAACCAGTTTCCCGAAGAATACGACAAGCTCCGCGCCAATCACGACCTGATTCCGAACATGGTTTCAGAGGTCGTGCGCTGGCAGACGCCGGTCCTGCACATGCGCAGGACACTCGCCCGGGACTACGAATTCGAAGGCAAGCAGATGAAGGCCGGCGAGAAAGTGGTGATGTGGTACATCTCCGGTAACCGGGACGAAACCGTACACGAGAACGCCGACCGGCTCATTATCGATCGTCCGAACGCGCGACATCACGTCTCGTTCGGGTTCGGCGTCCATCGTTGTATGGGCAATCGCCTGGCCGAAATGCAGCTGCGCGTGATCTGGGAAGAAATCATGAAGCGATTCGAATTCATCGAGGTCACCGGTCCCGAGACGCGACTCAAGTCGAACTTTATCCGCGGGATTCGGGGACTACCCGTTCGCCTTCACCGGAGATAAGCCGCAGCGGCCAGCCAGCGCCGTGAAGCGCACGATCTGCCGGGCCGTGGAGTCAGGGTTGTCGAGTCGCAAGGCGGCCCGGCAACTTTCCGATATTATGTTGCCCGTATGAAGATCTTCACTGCCGGTTCGATCACAGTCGCTGTCCTTCTCGCCATCGTCCTCTTGTCGAACGAGGCAGCGTATCGCCTTGAGGCCGCGTCCCCGGGACTGGTGCCGGGATGCACTGTGCTGGTGTTGGGCTATCCCGCGAAGCCGGACGGCTCGGCGGACGCGGTACAGAAATTTCGCGTGGACACTGCCATTCATCGGTACCAGGTTAGCGGCTGCACACGGTTTATTCTCAGCGGCGGTGCTGTCGCAAACCGCTTCGAGGAGTCGGATGTCATGAGATCCTGGGCGATCGAACGCGGCGTAGAACCGGATCGCCTGGTTATCGAGCCTCGTGCCCGCAGCACGTGGGAGAACATCGCGTGCTCGACTCCGCTTGTTCCAGCGTCGAGTCCTTTGATTATCGTCTCCGACAGCCTCCATGCGCTGAGGGGCAAACGGTACTTCTGCCGCCAGAACCCGGAGCGCTGTCAGCTTGCCGCCGCAGCAGGCGCAAATCCGCCGATCGAGCTGTTCCTGTGGAAACAGGCCGCGGCGATCAACGAGTATTATGTTCGCATCAGGGACTACCTGGTCTACGAAGGCAAGCCGGGTGGCGACACCGGCACATGCCCCGAAGCAGGTGACTGATCACGCATCGTTACCCGCCATGCTACGCAATCGTCGGACCTCGTCGTCGATCGTTCCCGAAGGCAGGTCTTCGCCCGCCTGACGATACCAATACGCCGCG
>JAGRIN010000341.1 GCA_020443245.1 Pseudomonadales bacterium | reverse complement strand
TAGTATTTCGTTTCCATGCTTCAGTCCTTGACGTTGATGTCGCGGGCGGTGTCCCGATTTGTCAGGTATGCGTCGATCAACTCCCGCATGCGTTCACCGCCAAAGCTCGGCTCATGGCCACCATGCACGGCGCTGACAGGCAGATCCCGCAAACGCTTCATCGTTTCAATATAGTCCGTGATGCTCGAATCCGGCAGTTCGTCCAGCAGGGTGCCGTCGTACAGCGCGTCGCCGGAAAACAATGTGCCGGTCCCGGCCTCCCAGAGGCCCATGCTGCCGGGCGAGTGACCCGGGAGATGCATCACTTCGAAGTGCCGGTTCCCGAGGTCGATGATGTCGCCCTCATCGACCGGGCGTGTAACAGTCGTCGAGGTGATCCGATAGCCCTCGACGTTGAAACCTTCGTACGGCGCACGATTGATCAGGTACTCATCGAATCCATCCGTGTTCCCGTGCGTCACGTAGTCTTCCAGGAAATCAGTCTTCTTCAGCCAGGTGAATTCCCGATAGTCTGTCATGCGCGGCGCCTCGACGCGGTGCATGATGCGCTCGTCAAACTCATGCAGGCAGCCGACGTGATCGTAGTGGACGTGCGTCGCAACCGCGGCGAGGGGCTTGTCGATCATGTCCGAGATAGCGTCTTTGAGTGAACTGACGCCGAGACCGGTATCGATGAGCAGGTCGCGGTCACGTCCGCGCACGTGCCAGATGTTGCAACGAAGGAACGGGTGCACCCAGGGTTCATAGACCAGCGTGATGTCATCGCTGATCTTCTTCCTGTCATACCACCTGTCTGCAATCCTGAGCATGCCCTGATGTCACTTTGGCTGGTAGATGAGGCAATAGCCGTGCGCGTAGCCGTAGCTGTCCTGCTCCCACAGCGTAATCTCTTCGCCGAGGAAAACAAGCGCGTCGCCGATAGCAGCATGAAGGTCGAAAACAAGTGGTGTGACACCGGAAGCCGTGCGCAGGTTCTGCAGCTGAACGACGAGTCGACCGGCGGGAGAGAGCCGGGATGAGACTGACCGATAAATCTCGGCCAGCTCAGCAACGTAGGCGTCGTAGCTCAGAACAGGACGTTGGTAGCCGCTGAGAGGATCTTCGTCGTCCACGCGATTCATATAGGGCGGCGAAGACAGGATGAGGTCGAACGTCTCTGCTGCCGGCTCGAGTGTTCTCACGTCGCCGTGGTGTACCCGGCTCTGTGCCAGCAATGAATTCGCGTAATCCGCTTTATCCTTGATAATCTCGCAGCCCTCGCCAGAGCGTCCGAGTCGTTCGGCCACTACCAGCGTTGTGCCGTATCCCGCAAACGGATCGAACACCCGTCCGCCAGGGCGCGTGAACTGCTCGACGTAGCGTGTGATAACGTCTTCAGAAAGTCGCACGTCGTCCTTTGAGAACAGCGATGGCAGCGTCCAGGATCGTGTATCGGGGTCGGCGAACCAGGTTCTCATCGATTCAGGCCGGTTCCGATTTGACGATCATGGCGTCGATTTCGACGAGTTGTTCCGGGTAGCCCAGTCTCCCCACACCGAGCAGTGTGGCCGGCGGGACGCGCGCCTGCCAATGCGACGAGACAGCGTCCCAGGCTTGCGCCAGATTCTCTTGCGGGCCGACGACGTAGATTGTTAGCCGCCTGATGTGTTCGCGCTTGAAGCCGTGGCAGTCGATGATCGTCGCGAGGTTTTGGAGGCACTGTATGGCCTGGCCGAAGGCATCGCCCACGCTAACCAGCCGTCCCTGTGCATCGTGCGGCACCTGTCCGGCAACGAACAGTTCGCGTCCAACAATCTCCGCGTAACGATAGCCCGGTGTCGGGGCCAGTCCTGCTGCAAGTTCTTTCTCGTTCACGCCGAAGCTGCCGCAAATTCGATCTCGTCAGCCTTCGCTGTGGTGGTGCTGCGTCCCGGGTAGCTGAGCCAGGTCATCGCTACATTCAGGTCGATCACGAAGTTCCTTGCCGGAATCATCTCGCCGTTGCCGAGATCCATGTCGCCCGTCGTATGGGCATCGCTGACCAGCGTCAGGTCGTAGCCTCGATCGAGCGCGCCGTAAGCCGTCGCCCGGATGCACCAGTTGGTTGCCGCGCCGGCAAGAACGATGTGAGACGCATCGTGTGCGGCGAGCGCGTGTTCGAGATTCGTTTCCTCGAAGGAGCATTCATGCTGCTTGTGGACGACGGTTTCATCGTCACGCTGCGTTAGCGAAGGAACCCATTGCCAGGCGTCGCTTCCCATCTGCAGTTCGCCGTCAGAGTGCTGCACCCAGATCACGGGAACATTGTTTGCGCGTGCATTCTCGACGGTCCTCGCCACATTGGCGATGACCCTGTCGGCGTCCCACGCGCTGTCCATGACGCCGACCTGCACGTCGACGACTACCAGAGCGCGCTTGTTTCCTTCACGTATCGTTGCCATATCAACCTCCAGTGCGGGTTTGTTGCGCGAAAGGGTGTCCTGTCTTGTGCTGGATCAGGTCCCACAGGTTGCCATAAAGATCTTCGAACACGGCGACTGTACCGTAATCGTGTTCGGCGGGTGGCCGGATGAATGTCACGCCGTGCGAGACCAGGTGATGATAGTCGCGCCAGAAGTCATCGGTGCCGAGAAACCCGAAGACGCGCCCGCCCGACTGGTTGCCGATGAATTCGGCCTGGTGGTCATCGGCGGCGCGTGCCAGCAACAGTGCTGTCCCGTTAGACCCGGGCGGGGCGACCAGCACCCACCGCTTGTCTTGCTCTGGCACATACGTGTCTTCGATGAGTTCAAAGTCGAGTACACCGGTGTAGAACGCGATGGCCTCATCGTAGTCGCGCACGACAAGCGCGATATGCACGATAGATCGCTTCACGCCGGCATCTCCCTCTCTCTTTCGTTCAAGCTCGGTGCCCCGTTACCAACACATTGTGCGAGGCGTTGTCGATTCTGCGCACGTCACTGAATCCTGCCGATTGCATGAGCGCCATCATCGCGTCCACCGTGATCGCATAGAAGCGCGAGCGCCCTGAGATGACATGTGACGGTGCCGAGTCTGTCTCTTCTCGCACGAAATACATGCCGACATCGTAGGCATCGCCGTGCCAGTCCCGCGTCTGGAACACGACGTATCGATCCTCACCGTGGTTTCGGGTGCCGTAGGTAAATACTTGCCCGACGCTTCGCTCGTCCTCAGCCTTGTAGTCCCTGATCCCGATCACCGCAAGACCGCCCGGCCGCAGGCATTCTCGCATACCAGCCAGTGTGCGTGAGATATCGTCAGGGCGCTCGAGGTGTGGCACCGAGTTGTCGCCGCTTAGCACGACGTCGAAGCCATGTTCATGGTGCGTCCCGCAATCACGCATATCCGCGACGGAGAAAGCGATGTCGAGCCCGCGGGTGTCGGCTTCCATCCGTGCACGATTAATCGCGCCAGTCGAAAGGTCCGATCCGACAACGCG
>JAGRIN010000340.1 GCA_020443245.1 Pseudomonadales bacterium | reverse complement strand
AAGCTGCATCGCTGGCTCGGCATTGTTGCTGCGATTCAGTTTATCGCCTGGACCGGCTCGGGCCTGTACTTCGCGCTCATGCCCATCGAAGAGATCCGCGGCGAGCACCTGGTGCAAGAGGTCGCGCCACTTACGATGGCCGGCCTGCAACTGATTGCTCCTTCGGCACTGATTGCACTCGATCCGGCGCTTGCCGATGTGCCCATAGAGAGCTTCCAACTGAAGCGTCGGCTCGACCGGCCGGCCTATCTCGTCCGCAGATCTGGCAGGACTGACGCGTTCAACGCGCAGACCGGTCAGAAGCTTGCCGCGCTGACAGACGAGCAGGCGATTTCCGTCGCCGCAGAGCGTGTCGGGTTCACGCCGATACGGGCCACCTACGTTTCAGCCACGGAGGCGGGCAGCGAATACCGTGGCGGAGAACTGCCGGCATGGCGAGTCGAGGCAGAGGACGGCACAAGAGTCTTCGTGGGCGCGGGCAGCGGCCAGCTTCAGGCTATCCGGACGCCGTCGTGGCGCTTCTACGACTTCTTGTGGGGATTTCACATCATGGACTGGAACGGACGCGAAGACTTCAATCACTTGCTGCTCAAGGTGGCTGCACTGCTGGGGCTGGTGACTGTTCTATCTGGCGTCGCGCTGTTCATCAGTTCGCTTCGATATCCGCGTCGTGTGCGCGGCTAAGGACCACTTCGCGTCCTGGGGAGCGATGTGTTAGTTTCAATCCGGTTTTCGGGCTAGTGTCGTCAACGAGGAGTTAACAAATGGCTGATGCATGTTGTGGCGGCGATGTAGCCGCAACGGACAAACGACACCGTAAGGTCCTGCTCGTCGTTCTGGGTATCAATGTCCTCGCATTCTTGCTGATGACGACGGGGAGTTGGCTCTCCGGCTCGTCGTCGCTGCTTTCAGGAATGCTCGACAATTTTGGTGATGCGGTGACCTACGCGCTGAGCTTCGCGGTGGTGGGCGCCGCGTCGCAGACGAAAGCCAGGGTCGCGCTCTTCAAGGGCTTCCTGATTCTCGGCGCAGCGGTTGCGGTGGCGGTTCACATCGCATGGCGGCTCTCGAATCTCCATGCGCCCGTCGTGGACGTGATGCTCGTGACGGCGGTGCTCAACCTGGCGGCAAACGGTGTCTGTTTCTGGATGCTGACGCCGCTGCGCCATGATGATGTCAATATGGCATCGGTTTGGGAGTGCTCCCGAAATGACCTGTTCGAGGGCGGGGCAGTCATCGTGACGTCGGGTCTCGTATGGATCACCCAATCGGGGTGGCCGGACGTCCTGGTTGCGGCGCTGTTGCTGTTTATTTTCTTGCGTAGCGCGATTCGCGTACTTCGCAGTGCGTGGCAAGAGATGGGTACCCCGGCCTATTAATTACGCGATGCCATAAAGCAGCCGGATGTAGTTCCGGTACTGCAGTATCTGGTCCGCGAGTATCCGTCGTTCCGACAAGGCTTTTGAGATAATGATGCCGCCTTCGATTACGCTCGTCAGCATGTCGGCAAGTGCGTCATTGTCGACGTCGAGACACTTCTCATATCGAGTGTCGACGTTCGCGATCTGTTCGCTGAACAGGTTGCGCCACGCTTGCAACACGCCGACGTTGATCTCACGCACCCGATCATCGACCTGCTCGCTCTCGTACACAAACGTCGCGACAAGACAACCTGGATGAACCTCCGGGAGGTTGGCCATCTCGTCCGACATCAGCTTCAGGAACAATAGCAGCTGGTGGAGCGGGTCTTCGACCAATTCCCGTGCGCGGGTGGCGAGGTCCATGAAGAACGCGTGATCGTTGCGCTGGTAGCGTTGCATGAGACCAATGGCAAGGTCATTCTTGCCGCTGAAGTGATAGAAGAAGCCGCCCTTCGTGATGTGTGCGTGCCGCAAAATGTCGTCGATCGACGTGCCGGTGTAGCCCTGCTTCAGGACTAGCCTT
Source organism: Pseudomonadales bacterium (assembly GCA_020443245.1). Classification (GTDB taxonomy): domain Bacteria; phylum Pseudomonadota; class Gammaproteobacteria; order Pseudomonadales; family Azotimanducaceae; genus JANQJA01. The sequence continues at coordinate 1,502 of JAGRIN010000340.1, read as the reverse complement.
TCGGCGACTTCGAGGATGCGTTCGCGCGTTGCTGCGCCTTTGGTTGCTTTTGCTTCTGCTGCGGTCATCTTGGTGCCCGGAGGATTTGGCCGAACTATACCAACCGTATAGTTTTTTTTTTTTTTCTTACAGCTACTGAATCGTTGTCATTCAACTATATGAAAAATAACGAAAAAATGTCACACAAGATTCTTACCTCCGGTCTGCTGAAATTTGGCTCTTCATCAATAGAATATCTTACCGACTAGATGGTTTGTAAAGAGGAAGGGTTATGAAATACAGGCATGCATTGCCCCAACTGTGCGGTCAGCGACTCTTGTCGGACGGTGGGCTCGAAACGACGCTGATTTTCCAGGACGGTATCGAACTTTCGGGTTTCGCGGCCATCGACATGTTGACGACGCCGGAGAGGCGCCGACACCTGCGCCGCTACTTTGAAGACTACATCGAGATGGCGATTGAGTGCGGAACCGGATTTATCCTGGAGAGCCCGACCTGGCGATCCAGTCACGGCTGGGCCGAGGCCGTCGGATACTCAGCAGACACCCTGGATGAGTTGAATCACCTCGCCATTGAGATGATGCTTGCGCTCGCGAGCAAGTACGACACGCCCGAGACACCAATGGTTGTCAGCGGTTGCATCGGACCTCGTGGCGATGGCTATGTGCCTGCAGAGCGGATGACTGCGGAGGAGACCCGCCGATATCATTCGCGCCAGATCGAGATCTTCGCCGATGCCGGTGCCGATTGCGTATCGGCCTTTACGATGAACTATGCCGACGAGGCGATCGGCATCGCGTTGGCCGCACGCGATGCCCGGATACCGGGGATCATTTCGTTTACCGTCGAGACCGATGGCAGTCTGGCTACCGGCGAGACCCTGGCGGAAGCAATCACAACTGTGGATGAGGCGACCGACGGTTCGCCGGCGTACTATATGATCAACTGCGCGCATCCCACGCATTTTGAATCTGCACTCGACCCTGATTCCGGGTGGACGCGGCGCGTGGTCGGTTTGAGAGCGAATGCGTCGAAGTGCAGCCACGCAGAGCTCGACAACTCGACGGAACTCGATACCGGCAATCCCGATGAGCTTGCGGAATCGTACCGTCGGCTCACCGACCGGATGCCGCACGTCGGTGTGATCGGAGGTTGCTGCGGAACCGACATGCGCCATATCCGTGCGATTGCCGATCGTCATTTTGAAAATCGCTTGTGTGTCGCCTGAGCATTTCCGCTCAGGCCATGTTCGCCGCCAGCCGCCTGACGCAGTGCATCCAGCAATTGCAACGCTTGCGGCGACATGGCGTCGAGGTCCGGGTGCCGCTGGAAGGTGTCCCTGCTGAAATGGAATCCTCAATCAGGCTATCGCGCGTAAGACGACTCCTCCAAGTGCAAAGAGGACAACGGAGCAGGCTGTCGATTCACCCGGTGCGCGATACGTTTCTCAGCCGCCGCACATGTTTCCAGAGCACTGCCTTGGGGATATCCATCGCCATCGC
>JAGRIN010000339.1 GCA_020443245.1 Pseudomonadales bacterium | reverse complement strand
CGTCGTGTCGATGAAGACCGCGCGCGGTTGGTGAAACGCACCAATCATATTCTTGCCGAGCGGGTGGTTGACCGCCGTCTTCCCGCCAACTGAAGAGTCGACCTGCGAGAGGAGCGTTGTCGGCACCTGCAGGAAGTCCACGCCGCGCTGGTAGCAGGCGGCCGCGAAGCCCGCCGTGTCCCCCACAACACCACCGCCCAGCGCGATGACCGTCGTGGTGCGCTTGTGGCCGGCGCGCATCAATTCGGCGATGACGCTCTCGAAAGATTCGAGTGTCTTGTATTCCTCACCGTCAGCGAGCACCACGGTGTCGACCCGGATTGAACTGCCGAGGCTCGCGAGCAACCGATCATGGTAGAGCGGCCTGATCGACTCGTTGGTAACGATCAGGGCCTCGTGCCCCCGGATCGTACTCCGGATGAGTTCGCCGTTGTCCAGCACACCGGGGCCGATATAGATGTTGTAGGACTGCTCACCCAGTTCGAGGCGAACGATTTCCATTGATGTCGTCTGTTCCACTGTGGAACGTCACTCCTCAATATAGCCTTCGTCGTGCAGCGTCTGCACGATGCCGGTCACAATCTTCTTGCTGCTACCCTCGCCCACGAATACCTGCATGTGTGCGGTCTCTTCGTACAGCGGTTGGCGTTCCCTCTTGATGCGTGTCAGCACTTCCTCGCGGTCCGCGTTCTGCAGCAGTGGACGCTTCTTGTCTTTCTCGGTGCGCTTCACGAGCAGTTCAAGCGACGTATCGAGGAAGATGACAACCCCGCGCTCGTGCAACATTTCCCGGTTTTCCTGTCGCAACACCGAGCCGCCGCCGGTTGCGATCAACACGCCGTCCTTTTGCGTCAGCTCATCGATCATCTGGGTCTCGCGATCCCGGAAGCCCGGCTCACCCTCGACGTCGAATATCCAGGAGATGTCCGCACCCGCGCGGCGCTCGATCTCCTGGTCACTGTCGTAGAACTTCAGTCCGAGTTGCCGCGCGAGCGACCGACCGATCGTCGTTTTGCCTACTCCCATCGGTCCGACCAGAAAGATGTTCATTGGGACGAGCCGGTAGTAAAGGAGCCTGAGGAAGCCATCCCATCCGCGCGTTGCGGGCGCGATGCCCGCAACAACCTGGACCTACTGCCGGGTCAGCGAGTCCTGGATCAGGCGCGGTGTGATGAAGATAAGCAGTTCCTGCTTCTGGTCCGACTTCGAATTGCGTCGGAACAGCTTGCCGACATAAGGCAAGTCTCCCAGGAACGGCGTCTTGGTCACCGACGTCGTGGACTGCGTGGTGTAAATGCCGCCAAGTACGATCGTTTCACCGTTGTCGACCAAAACCTGCGTCGCAATCTGGTTCGTGTTGATACTGGGCACACCGTTGAATTCCGCACCGACTGTATCCTGGTTCACCTTGAGTTCCATGATGATCCTGTCGTCCGGCGTGATCTGCGGCTTCACATCGAGAGACAGCGTCGCGTCCTTGAACGACACCGACGTTGCGCCACTGCTCGACGCTTCCTGGTAAGGGATCTGGACACCGGAAGAAATCGTCGCCTGCTGTTTGTCAGCGGTGATGACTTTCGGTCTTGCGATCGTCTCGCCCTTGCCTTCAGATTCAAGTGCCGACAGTTCGAGTTCGAGCAGGTACTTGTCGTCGACAAGGCCGATAGCCAGCGACGTCGCATCCGCACTGCCGACACCGAGGTCGACCATCAGGTGATCCGGGCTCGTGAACGACAAGTCGTTGCCCTGGCCGACCGAATCGCGGATTTCACCGACCGTAGTGAGCGATCCACCCACCTGGGTCTGGATCCTGCCGTTATTGTAGTTGCCGAAGCCGAGGCCGCCCCAGCGCACGCCCATGGATTCCCCGAAGCTCGAGTTCGCCGTGACGATTCGCGCTTCGATCAGCACCTGGCGTACCGGTACGTCCAGCTTCTCCAGTACCGAACGGAACTGGTTTATCTTGTCAGTGGTCTCGGTCAGGATGATCGAGTTGGTGCGATCGTCCACGATGACGCTGCCACGGCCGGAGAGAATGCCCTCACCCTCACCGCTCTGTTCGAACAGGCTGAAGATCTGCTGGGCACTGGCGTAGCGCACCTCGATGAACTCGGTACGCAGCGGCGCGAGTTCGGAGACCTGCTGCTGGCTCTCGAGTTCCAGCTTCTCGCGCGCAGCGAGTTCCGATGCCGGTGCCACCATGAGCACGTTACCCGCCTGGCGTTTGTCGAGGCCCTTGGCCTTCAGGATGATGTCGAGCGCCTGGTCCCACGGCACATTTTTCAGGCGCAGGGTAATACGCCCCGAAACCGTGTCGCTGGCAACCAGGTTCAGGTCCGTGAAGTCGGCAATCAACTGCAGGACAGAACGTACCTCGATGTCCTGGAAATTGAGCGAGAGTTTTTCACCGCGATATTTGAATGCCTGGTCGAGAGAAGCCTCGAGTTCGGCGGGCGTCAGCGGCTTCACTTCCAGCGTGAACACGTTATCCGCCTGGTAAGCGAGGTAGTCGTAGTCGCCGGTCGGCTCGACCATCATGACAGTGTTGTCTGCTTCCGGCAGTGAATCGATCGTCAGGACCGGTGTTGCAAAGTCGGTGACGTCCAGTCGACGTTGCAGCGACTCGGGGATGTGGACGCCGGAAAACTCAACGCGGATCTTGCCACCTTCGCTCGAGACGTCGACCCCGACACCCGGATTCGAGAGTTTGACGATCACACGTCCTTCTCCCTTTTCACCGCGGCGGAAATCAATGTCCTGCACCACCGGTGTGTCAGCCGCGATCACCGACGATTTATCCGAACTCACTGCGCCGCTCAGCTGGTTGTCGCTCGATACGAAGCCGGACGAATCCTGCTTGCCGACGAGCACATAAAGGTTATCGCCGTCGACGCGGGTCGAGTAGCCGGTGAGTTCCGTCAGGGAGACGATGACACGCGTCCGATCGCCCGCCTCAACCACCGTTACGCTACGGGCATTGCCGGTACCGAGCGGATGGTTCTTGGCCGCGAGCGAGCTCTTGACGCCCTTCAGGTCAAGCGCGATACGCGCCGGTTGTTCAATGGTGTACCCGGTCGGTTCCGGTGGTCGCCCGTCGAACGACATGCGAATTTCGATCTTGTCGCCTGGCAGCGTCGAGAACTGGATATCGTTCATCGTGACCGCCACGGCCGTCAGTGGCATCAATAGCATGATGCCAAGCACTGCTGTCCTCATCGCTTTCACAATCGGACTCCCCATCCTTTTCTCGGCGCCGTGCACGGTGTTCTCGATAGCCATGACTTGCCCCCAATTCATTATTCCGACACACCCTTGAGTTCCAGCGTCCTGGGCCGGCGAAGCCATCCGCCCTGTCCGTCACTCACGATCTCTGTCAGGTCGATTCTTGTATCGTTGATACTTTCTATCTTTCCCCAGTTCGTTCCCATGAAGTCACCGACCTGAACGCGATGCACACCGCCGGTACT
>JAGRIN010000032.1 GCA_020443245.1 Pseudomonadales bacterium | reverse complement strand
CAATTTGCCGCCGCAGTGAAAACCACAGCCAAAGCGTGATGAGCCAGAGCACGGCAAACCCGATGGCGACATACATCCACAGGTTCGGTGCCGGCATGCCTTTATCGGAAGCAAGCGGCGTGCGCGAAGACTTCTCCGCCGTCGGCGTTTCCGGCACGGAAACCGTAGCGCCATTGCCCGGCTCAACGGTAAACGTGTGCGGTGGCAATCGCGCCACTTCCATCTTGTTGGTCTGGGTATTCCACCAGGGCACTTCGATTGCGGGCAGCGTCAGGGTGCCGGGTTCCGTGGGCACGATACCGATGGTGGTCGAAAGCGACGACTTCACGCCCCCGTTCATCGGACTGTCGTTCGTCTCGGGCGGATCCTGGTAAGTCTTGGCATTGGGCAAGTCGAGATGCGCGAACGGTGGCAACAGCGATGACGCAAGGCCTTCGGCGGTAATACGGAGCGTGCGGTTGAACGGCTCGCCAACCTTTAACGTGCTGCCATCCTGCTTGATCGATTCGGTGAGCTGCACAGACTTCGCCGGGAGCCAGTGTTCGCCCGTGAAAGAGGCGGGGCGTGGCTTGACGTCGATCTTGATCGCTGGTGAACCGGCGCTCACCGGTTCCTGTGCAGAGAAGAATGAGCCGCGTCCGCGCGCGCCGTTGAAGCGTTCACCGGGAATGACCAACTCACCGCTCTGTTGCGGGTAAATGGCATAGCGCTTTTCGAGTACGTAGAAGCGGCGATTGTTGACGATGGACTCGTAGCGCTTCTCGCTCTCGATGGTTTCAACGACCGCGCCGGAGAGGTTTGGCGGCGCGGGAAAGTCGCCGCTGATCGAGTCGACGTAAAACAGCTTCACCGTGTAAATGATTTGCCCTTGCACGTAGGCCTCGTGCGTATCGACGCTGGTGTCGAAAAAGACATACTGATTCATGCGTCGCGTCATCGATGCGCTGGCGGCGCTCACATCGATCTCGATCGGCTGGGTCTGCTGGTTACCGACGCGAATGGGCGGGATCGTCAGCGTACCCTTTCTCTTCGGCCGGAGCGTGATGTCCCACTCGGTGTGGGATTCACTCATCTGCTGCCCGTTGCTGAAGATAAACTGGCTCTGCCTCGATGGGCCGGACTGCGAGACAATCGTGAAGTCCTTCTCTACCACGGAAAAGTCAGGCGTCACGTTCCCCGGGTCGTTGGCGAGGCGCAGGCTGAGCGTGACCAGGTCGAATTCGGAGATCGCGTTACGATCGACCGTCGCGGTCAGGTCCGCCTGTGCCGCGGCGCACCCGAAGGCGAGAAGGACCAGGATCGATCTACCAATCCGATGAATCGCGGTTCGCATTGCGTCCGTTCCTTTGTCTTTCGTCGTGTTGTAGCTGGAACTTGCGCCGCAAGAGACCACCGGGGTCATCCGGTACGCGGCGCAGCCACTGTTCCAACGCCTGCTTTTGTTCGTCGTCGAGCGGCGCGTCATCTTGCTGCGCCATTTGTTGCTGTGCCTGCTTCTGCTGGTCTTCAGCCTGCTGCTGCTTTTGCTGCTGCGTTTCCTGTTCCTTCTTCTCTTGCGCCTGCTGATCCTGTTGTTGCTGCTGGCTCGTCTGCTGGCCGCTCTGGTCCTGGCTGCCCTTGCCGTTCTGGTCCTGGCTCTTTGACTGGTCTTGTTGCTGCTTCTTGTCGTGCTGCTGGTCCTGCTTTTGTTTCTGCTTCTGTTGGTTCTTCAGCAGGTTTTCGACGAGTTCCTTGTTGAACTTCGCGTCCTCGTTGTCCGGATCTTTCTTCAATGCATCGTCGTAGGCACTGATTGCCTTCTCATAGCTGCCCGCACGGGCGAGCGCGTTGCCCAGGTTGTACTTGCCGTCGCTGGTATCGAGGTGGGTAAATTGCGCCGCGGCGCTCTCGTAGTCCTTGCTGCGATAATGCGCGGTACCCTTCCATGCCGGGTTCTCGAAAAGCTGCGCGGCGGTTGCCGTATTGCCTTCCTTCATCGCCTCGGCCGCCTGTTGGTTACGGGTCTGCCAGAGGTCGTCCCACCACGATGCCTGCGCCGGCGCGGGCGGCAGGATCATGACCAGCGCGAACATCCACACCCAGCCGCGACGGAAGGCGAGCGCGGCGATCGGCAGCAGGAGCAAGAGGAGCCAAGGGCCTTCCTCGACCCAAGTATCGAAGTCTCGTTCCACTTCGCGATATGCCTCTTCATCGACAATGCCTTCGTCGGCGAGCAGGTAGTCCAGGTCTTCGTCGGTCAACGTCATGCGTGAGAAACGGCCGCCAGAAAGGTTGGCGAACGACTGCATCGCGTTGAAATCCACTTTCGGGATGATCAGGACGCCGTTGGCATCCTTCAGGTAGCCGGTGGCATCGTCAAAGTTGTGACCGGGAATGGGTGCGCCGTCGGCGGTGCCGACGGAAAGGACCGACACGGGATAATTGAACCGGTTTTCACGCGCGACAGATTGTGCGTCGGCCAGGTCACGAATCTCGTCGGTGATAACGAGAATGCGTCCGCTACCCACGCCGGCATCCTTGAACAGCGATACCGCGCGCTCGAGCGCCGGTGCGAGGTGGCTGCCGGGTTCCGGCATGATTTCAGGCGAGATCGCCGGAATCATCTCGGCAATCGTCGCGGCATCATCGGTGAGTGGAGAGACGGTATGCGCATCGCCCGCATAGACCACCAGCGCGGTGACGCCTTCCTTGCGCATGGCGAGCAGGTCCTGCAACTTGCGCCGGGCGCGAATCAGGCGATTCGGTTTGACGTCTTCTGCGTACATCGACCGCGTCAGGTCGAAGACGATGACGAGCGCGTCCTCGCGTTCGTGAACCGGTTGGGGAATCTTGCGGAAAACAGGTCCGGCGAGTGCGATCGTTGCGAGAATCCAGGCAAGCAGCACCCATGCAAACGCGCTGCTGCCGCGTTTGCCGCCGGGGCTCTCCAAAAGGAAGGGCAAAAAGCCCGGATCGATCGTCTTCTCCCAGTTGGAGCCGCGCGCACTGCGCAGGCGCAGTATCACAAACAGCGCGACCGCCGGGATGAGTGCGTAGAACCACTCAGGGCGAAGGAAGTGAAAGTTCTCGATCACGATACCGCCTCCGCACGCGCACGCTCGCGACGTCGCAGCAACGCGACGAACCAACTCGTGACCATCGGATGCAATGCAGCCATCGCGAGCGACAACAAGAACGCAAAGCCGAGCGGCCAGGCGAACAGCGCCTTGGTCGGCCGGTAGGTTTCTTTCTCTTGCTCGATCGGCTCGAGGCGATCCAGTTCCTGGTAGATCCCTTCCAGTTCGCTACTGTCGCGGGCGCGCTGGTAAATGCCGCCGGTGCGTCGCGCAATCTCTGAAAGCGTTTTCTCGTCGAGTTCAGCGGAAGGGTTGATCGTTCGATTGAAGAAGATGCCCGGCACCTGCATTTCATCAGCCCCGAACCCGACCGTGTAAATCTTCACGCCTTCCTGCGCGGCAATCTTTGCTGCTTGCAAGGGGGCGACCTCACCGACGTTGTTACGTCCGTCGGTAAGCAGGATCAGGATTCGGCTGTCTGTCGGGCGCGACTTCAGGCGCTTGACGGCAAGGCCGATGGCGTCGCCGATTGCGGTCTTGCCACCGGCAATGTTGAGGGGCGTTTCCAATAGCAGTTTGCGAACGGTGTTCCGGTCGAACGTAAGCGGTGTCTGCACATAGGGCCGGGTGCCAAACAGGATCAGGCCGACACGGTCACCCTTGCGGCGCTCGACGAAATTGCCGACAACCTGCTTGACGACCTGCAGCCTGGTCGTGCGCGCGCCGCCGAGCGTCATGTCCTCGGTGCCCATCGACCCGGAGATGTCGACGGCGAGCATGAGGTCACGCCCGGTTGTGGGCAGGTCGATCGGGTCGCCCACCCATTGCGGCCGCATGCAGGCGATGACCAGTGCGGTCCATGCAAGGATCATGAGAAAGCGACGAATCATTGAGCGGCGCTCGGCGACGGAGTCTGCCTCGAAACCCGCCGCGAGCGAGAAGAACGGGACGTGTAGCGCAGCTTCCTCGCGCTTCGCGTACGGCAGGAGAAAGTGAATGATGATCGGCAAAGGCAAAAATGCCAGCGCCCAGGGCCACTGGATCTCGATCATGCCGTCTGCTCCAGCTTGCGGTGCTCACGAATCCAGTAACGGCCGAGTTCGTGCAGGCGATCGACGTCGACCTCGGGCTCGCGTTCGTAGCTTCCGGCTATCAGCGCCTGGCCGGCGCCCATCGAGAATTCGTCCGTGCGCGCGGCGTGGTCGAGAAACTGCACCCACGATTCACCCGACAACGATGCGACGGCGTCTCGCCGGTAACTCCGCAGCGCGACGCGCTTCAGCAGCGTTGAATAGTCAGCAATGTAGGCGACATTGTCCGGGGCGGATTCGTAGCGGGTCCTGAGTCGATCCAGTTCCGCGAGGGCGTCCCGACGATACTGGTTGCGGCGCCAGCGCGCATAAAGCCAGCCCAGAATCGCCACCACCAGGAGGACGGCAAATGCGACGAGAATCCACCAACCGGGCGCGAGCGGCCACATGTCGATGGGCGCAGGCACGTGAATGTCACGCAGTTGCGCGAGCGGATCGTTCTGTTGCGGTGGCAGGACCGGCACGTTTTGGGCCACGGCTATCGTTCCAGCGCCAGGTATTCGTTATAGCGTGTCGCGAGACTCGCGACGACGGGTTCGTGCGTCATGAGTTCCAAAAGCGGCGACTTGGCGCGTGCAAAGATGTTGCGCGTGTCCTCGAGCCGGCGCGAGAACGCATCGTGGTAAAGACGACGGTTGCGTCCATCGGCGGTATTGATACGTGCTCGTTGTTCGCCGTTGGTAATGGTATACAGATCCGGGTCCGGCAGGTCGCGCTCCAGCGAGTCGGAGATGTGGATCCCGACGATGTCATTATGGCGTGCAAGGTAGTTGAAGTGCACGACCGCCTCGTCGGTGAAGCCGGCAAAATCGCTGACGATGAAGATCGTGCTGCCGTGTTTCGCCACCCGCCGCAGGTTGCGCAGTGGGTCCACGAGGTAGGCACGGTCCAGGTCTTCGGGGGTTTCCCGGTGCAGCGCCTGGTTGAAATTCGCGATCTCGTTCAGGAGGCGTAACACGGAGTGTTTGTTGCGCCTTGGACGAATCTCGCGATGGGCGCTCTGGGAAAACACGATGCCGCCTGTGCGGTCGCCCCGGTCCAGCGCGGTCCACGCCAGCAGGGCAGCGGCTTCTGCGGCGACGACAGATTTGAAGGCGACGTGGGAGCCGAAGAACATGGACTGCGACTGGTCGACGAGAATCAAAACGGGTCGCTCTTTCTCTTCCTGGAACAGCTTGGTGTGCGGCGTCTGGGTGCGCGCTGTCACCCGCCAGTCGATCGTTCGCACGTCGTCGCCCGGCTGGTAGATCCGGACCTCGGCAAAATCGATCCCGCGACCGCGAAAATGCGAGGTCAAAAGGCCCGAGAGCGGATTGCGTGTCTTGCTTGCGGTGATCGCGTCGACTTCCTGCACCGCGTAGCGCAGGCGGATCAGTTCCTTGATGTCGGTGTAGGCGCCACCCTTGACCTGGACTCGAGTGGTGCTGGGTTCTCTTGGCCGGCGTGCTCGCATGGCTCAGGCGGCGGCGACTCTCTTGAGCAGCGTGCCGATGACGGTATCCGCATCGATGCCGGTTGCCTCGGCCTCGAAGCTGACGATGATCCTGTGGCGGAAGACGTCGTGCACAACCGCCTGGACATCGTCCGGGCTGACGTAATCCTTGCCTGCCAGGAACGCGTTGGCCCGCGCACACAGATCGAGCGCGATGGTTCCGCGCGGTGACGCGCCGTAGTCCACCCAGTTGGCGAGGTCTTCGCCGTAAGCGCCGGGATTGCGCGTTGCGAGCGTGAGCTGGACGATGTAGTCCTCGACAACCGGCGCCATGTGCATGGTCAGGATTTCCTTGCGGGCCGCAAATATCGCGTCCTGCGTGACCACCGGTGGTGTCGGCGTTTCATCGGCATGAATCGACAGTGCTTCGTTGCGTACAAGCTGGAGAATGCTGCGCTCGCTTGCCGCATCGGGATAATCGATGTTCACCTGCATGAGGAATCGGTCGAGCTGGGCCTCCGGTAGCGGGTAAGTCCCTTCCTGTTCGATCGGATTCTGCGTTGCCATGACGAGAAAGAGCTGGGGCAGCCTGAACGTCTGGCGTCCGAATGAGACCTGGCGTTCCGCCATCGCCTCGAGCAACGCAGACTGTACTTTCGCGGGTGCGCGGTTGATCTCGTCCGCGAGAATCAGGTTATGAAAGATCGGGCCTTGCTGGAATTCGAAGCTCGCATCCTGGGCGCGGTAGATTTCGGTACCCGTGATGTCGGTGGGCAGCAGGTCCGGCGTGAACTGGATGCGGTGAAAGTCGCCTTCGATACCCTGCGCGAGCGTCTTGATCGCCTTGGTTTTCGCGAGGCCGGGCGCACCTTCAACGAGCAGGTGACCATCGGCGAGCAGCGCGATGAGCAAACGGCTGACGAGCGTTTGTTGACCGATGATCTGGCTGTCCAGCCATTTCTCGAGTGCTTGGATCTGGTCGCGATGCTGCATCGTTGGGCGCTGCGTAAACTGCTGAATTTGTTCCAATTGTGATTCCCGGATGACACAGACACCCTGTATAGACCGTGTGCCTGCCCGTGGGTTCCGGGCCGAAGGGGCAAGGATACACCCCGCGCGGTACCGCTGTCGTGCATCGGTCTTGCGTGTCGCTGGCAGGTCGGTGAGCCATGCTGATAACATTCGCGCGCAAAAGACAGACCTTCGGCACATTCATGACGGATATCAAGGTCGACAGCAAGGCGGCTTTCCAGGCCGGGCTCGAAAGGCGTCTCGCCAAGCGAGACCGCGCACATGCACTCAAGATCTTCAGCCGGCAATATTTCTCGCAGGTTCCGCTCGCGGAAGTCCTCCAGAAGGACTGGGAATATGCGGAAGGAACGCTGCTTTCGAGCTGGCGCTTCTTTACATCGTTCGACGGCAGGAAATCCGCTGTTCGCGTATTCAATCCGCAGCAGGAACGCGACGGCTACGAACACAAGCAGACGGTCATTGAGGTCGCCTGCGTCAACCTGCCGTTCCTGCTCGATTCCCTGCGTATTGAGCTGAACCGGCAACAGGTTGGTCTCTCGGATGTACAGCAATGCCTCATGCGCGTTGTGCGAGAAGAGGGCAAGCTGGTCATCAGCGAGAACGACGACCCCAACGAGACGCTGATTCATCTCGAAGTCGATCGGGTCAAGAACCTGGCCCGGCTCGAACGGGACATTCGCGATGTGCTGAAGCACGTCCAGCGCGTCGTCGATGACTTTGCACCGATGCGCAAGGAACTGCTGCTGTGGAGTGACGAGATCGGTATTGCCGCGAGCCGGAGCCAGGAACTCGGCGAGGCGTATGAGTTCCTGCGCTGGCTCTACTCCAACAACTACACGTTTCTCGCGTTCGAGGCCTTCCGCCAGGATGACAAGGGGGAATATCGCGTGATCCCCGGATCGTCGCTCGGTCTCGCGCGTAAAAACTTCTATGTCAGCGGCCAGCCCCTTGGCCCGCTGACTGACGTGATCAACGTCGAGAAGTCGCCGCAGAAGAGTCGCGTTCACCGTCCTGCCTACTTTGACTGCGTGACGATCCGTTTTGGCGATCGCCTGTGCCGCTTCATGGGGCTCTTCACGTCCAGCGTCTACAACCAGAACCCGATGGACCTGCCGATCGTGCGCAAGAAGATCGAGCACGTGTTCGACACGGCGGGTCTTGCGTCGGCGAGCCATACCGGGCGAGAGTTGTCCCGTATTATCGAAGTGTTGCCGCGTGAAGAGTTGTTCCTCGCGACCGATGAGGAACTCAGCGACATGGTGTCGCGCATCTACGGGCTGCAGGAACGTCGCATCGTCCGGGTACTGGTGCGACGCGATCTCAACCGGCACTTCGTCAATTGTCTCGTCTATGTGCCGAAGGACACTTACGACACGGAACTGCGGCTGCGCGTACAGGACCTGCTTGTCGATACCTTCGGCGCAATGGACGCCGAGTTTGCGACATTCTTCTCGGAGTCGGCCCTCACCCGTACGCACTTCCTGCTCCGTGTCGACCCGGCGTCGGATGAGTCGGTGGATGTCGAATTTCTTGAACGCGAGGTGGCTGAACTGACCCGGTCCTGGGACGACGACCTGCATGAGGTCATCGTCGCGGCGCTTGGCAACGGTCGCGGCGAGCAGGTGTTCGAAACCGTCAGGAACGTGTTCCCCGCGGGCTACAAGGACGACTACTGGCCTTCGACGGCGTTTGGCGATATCGAATACCTGCTTGCGTTGTCCGAAGACAACCCGCTGCTCGTCAACCTTTACCAGTGGGTCGTGTTGGGCCAGCCGGAAACGCGGTTCAAGGTTTACCGCTTCGGCGACATCATTCCGCTCTCGGACGTAATCCCGATTCTCGAGAACCTGGGCGCCAAGACCGTCGAAGAGCATCCTTATGAGCTCAAGTTGGGCGGCAAGCGCATCTGGGTCTATGACTTCGTGCTGGATCTCGTGGTGGAACCGCGAGGTGGCATGGAAGCGTTGCGTGCCCATTTCGAAGAGGCGTTCCGGCAGATATGGTCCGGCGGCAAGGAGAATGACGGCTTCAACCGGCTGGTGCCGAGTGCGGGGATGGACTACCGCGAAGCATCGCTGATTCGGGCGTACTCACGATATTTCGGACAGTTGCAGAGCACATCGAGTCAGTCCTTCATCGCCGATTGCGTCGTGCGTTACAGCGAGATCACGCGCCTGCTGTTCGATCTGTTCGACTGTCGCTTCAATCCAGGGCGCAATCGCGAGGCGGCAGACAAGAAGGCCGAATCGCTCAAGACAGAAATCCTGGCGATGATCGACGCGGTGGAGAATCTCTCCGAAGACCGCATCCTGCGCCGGTACGTCGAAATGATTTCGGCGACGCAACGAACAAACTTCTACCAGCTCACCGCCGAGGATCGCCCGAAGGATTACATCTCGTTCAAGGTACTGCCGGCGCTGATATCCGAAATGCCTTTGCCGAAGCCGCGGTACGAGATCTTCGTTTATTCGCCCCGGGTCGAGGGTGTGCACCTGCGTGGCGGCAAGATTGCTCGCGGCGGGTTGCGCTGGTCAGACCGCACGGAGGATTACCGCACGGAGATCCTCGGGCTCGTGAAGGCGCAGCAGGTCAAGAACTCCGTCATCGTGCCGGTGGGCGCCAAGGGTGGGTTCCTGCCCAAACAGATGCCCGAAGGCGCCGGACGTGACGCGATACAGGAAGAGGGCATCGCCTGCTATCGCATCTTCATCCAGGGCCTGCTGGACCTGACTGACAATCTGGTCAAGGGGAAGGTCGTGCCGCCGCGTGACGTCATCCGCTATGACGACGATGATTACTATCTCGTTGTCGCGGCAGACAAGGGCACGGCGACGTTCTCTGATATTGCCAATGAGATCTCCGCCAGCAACGGCTTCTGGCTGGGCGACGCGTTCGCTTCCGGCGGCAGCGTAGGCTATGACCACAAGGCGATGGGCATCACTGCACGCGGCGCGTGGAAATCCGTCGAACAGCATTTCCGTGATCTTGGTATCGACGTCCAGACGACGCCGTTTACCGTCGTCGGCATCGGTGACATGGCGGGCGATGTGTTCGGCAACGGGATGCTGCTCTCCAAGCAGATCTGTCTCGTGGCGGCGTTCAATCACCTGCACATCTTCATCGACCCGAATCCCGATCCTGCGTCGAGCTTCAAGGAGCGCAAGCGGCTGTTCGACACGCCGCGATCGAGCTGGTCCGATTACAACGCAAAGCTCATATCGAAGGGTGGCGGCGTCTTCAACCGCGCGGCGAAATCCATCCCCATAACGCCGGAGATGAGAAAGCGCTTTGGCATCAGCGAGAGTTCGCTGACCCCCACGCGACTCATCAATGCGCTCCTGAAAGCGGAGGTCGACCTGCTCTGGAACGGCGGTATCGGCACCTATGTGAAGAGCCAGCGCGAGTCGCACCTCGATGTGGGCGACAAGGCGAACGATGCGCTCCGCGTGAACGGTGCGGACCTGCGCTGCCGGGTGGTCGGGGAGGGCGGCAATCTCGGCATGACGCAGCTTGCGCGCGTCGAATACAACCTGAAGGGCGGCATCTGCTTCACTGACTTCATCGACAACGCCGGCGGCGTCAACTGCTCCGACGCTGAGGTGAACATCAAGATTCTCCTGAACCAGCTGGTCGAAAAAGGCCGGCTCACGGCAGAGGAACGCAAGGCGCTGCTGCGGCGAATGACCGACGAAGTCGCCGAGATCGTGCTGGACAACAATTATATGCAGGCGCAGGCGATCAACCTGATGTGCTACCAGTCCACCCGCCGTGCGTTCGAATACTCGCGCCTCATGAACCTGCTTGCCAGCAGCGGTCGCCTGGACCGCCAGCTCGAATACTTGCCGGGCGACGAAGAACTGCAGGAACGTGCGGCCATGGGCAAGTCGTTTACCGCACCGGAACTCTCGGTGCTCACGAGTTATGTGAAGGGCGGGCTGAAGGAAGAACTTGCCGGCGCGAAGCTGCTCGACGAGCCCTGGATGATGAAGGAGATGGAAGTCGCGTTTCCGCCTTATCTCGTAAAACGGTATCACGATGACCTGGCGAACCATCGCCTTCGCCGCGAGATCGTGGCGACGCAGATTGCGAACGGCATGGTGAACCGAATGGGCATCAGCTTCGCCAATCGCATGGCGGAATCGACCGGCATGGACACGGCGCTCATCGCGAAGGCCTATCTCGGCTCACGCGACATTTTCGACATGGAAGCCCGCTGGGATGAGATCCAGGCGCTGGATTACAAGGTCAAGCCGGAGGTCCAGAAAGAAATGATCCTGGACCTCGTGCGGCTCATTCGACGCACGACGAGATGGCTCCTGCGCAACCGGCGTCACGCCCTGCATCTCGAACGCGAGGTGCCCGCATTCCGCAAGGCGCTCGGATTGCTGCTTTCGCGATGGGACAAGGTACTCTGTGGTTCCGTGCTAACGGATTGGGAAGAGACGCGCGCGCGCCTGATTGCGGAAGGGGTCGGTGAATCGCTCGCGGGCTTCGTTGCGGCGGCGCATCATCTTTATGCCACCGTCGGCATTGTCGAAGCGTCGAATCGCACCGGCGAGACGACCCTGCGTGCCGCGTCGATTTACTTTGCCGTAGGGGAACGACTCCACCTGCATTGGTTCAGCCGCCAGATGCATGAGTTCCAGGCTACCGGGCAGTGGGAAGCGCTCGCGCGCGAAACGCTCCAGGACGACCTCAACTGGCAGCAAGTGGCCATAACGCTCGGCGTCATTACGGAAGGCAAGAAGCGCGGCAGTATCGATACGATGATCGACAACTGGATGACGAAGCATCAACGCCTCGTTGACCGATGGATGTCGCTCGAGGCCGAGATGCGCGCGTCAGGGGTGCGCGAGCCCGCAATCTTCACGGTGGCGATTCGCGAATTGCTGGACCTGGCGCAGTCGAGCAGCGGGGCGCGGGCAAGGTTTTGAACTTCTCGTCCGTCGCGTCTCTCCGTGCGCTTAACGCAAGCCTTATTCGCACACAATTGGTGCCATGTATAATCCCGGACTTTTGGCCCAGGCCACCTGAATGAATTACGACACGCTCCGCGACCTTTTGTTTCTCCTGCCGACGGAGGCGTCCCATCACCTGTCGCTCCAGTCGATTGCCCTGATGCGCCAGTTGAACCTGACCTCACTGATCGCACGGGACGTGCCGGACAATCCGGTGGAAGTCATGGGTATCCGCTTCCCGAACCCCGTTGGTCTTGCGGCCGGACTCGACAAGAACGCGGTGTGTATCGACGGGCTTGCCGCACTCGGGTTCGGTTTCATCGAGGTCGGTACCGTGACGCCGCGACCACAGCCCGGAAATCCGAAACCGCGCCTGTTCCGCCTGCCGGGCAAGGGCGCGCTGATCAATCGGATGGGGTTCAACAACGAAGGCGTGGATGCGCTGGTCAAACGTGTGCGGCGTTCGAATTTTCGCGGCGTGCTTGGCGTCAACATCGGCAAGAATGCAGACACGCCGGTCGAGAATGCGTTGTCCGACTATGCGACCTGCATGCGCCGCGTTTACAAGATCGCGTCCTATATTGTCGTTAACATCTCGTCCCCGAATACACCCGGTCTTCGGTCACTGCAGCACGAGGATGAACTCAAGGTCCTGCTTGCCGGCCTGTGGAAAGAACACGAGGCGTTGAAGATCCAGTATGGCAAGCATGTGCCGCTGGTGGTGAAGATTGCACCGGACATGGATGACGATGAGGTCATTGATATCGCCGCATGCCTGAAGCAAATGGCGGTGGACGGCGTGATCGTCAGCAACACCACTGTGTCTCGCAGCGCGGTTTACGGCGAGAAGTACAGCGACGAAACCGGCGGCCTTTCGGGTGCGCCGCTGAAGAACCAGTCGAATCACGTCCTGCGCCTGATGGCGGAAGAAGTCGGCGATGACATGGCGATCATCGGCGTCGGCGGCATCATGTCCGGCCAGGATGCGGTCGAAAAGATGCGTCTGGGCGCGGATCTCGTCCAGCTTTATACAGGGTTTATCTACTCCGGCCCGGCGCTTGTGAGCGAATGCGCCACGGCTCTCAGAGAGTACCGGTCAGGCGAGGGGCGAGCGGCCCACCCCGGCAGTACCGACTAAACCGTTCCAGTTGTCCTCACGGCCTGCACGCCAGCCGCCGAGCCACGCCTGTTTGGTGTCCGCATCCTGGTAAGGGCACAGGTCCTTCGACTTCCCGTGAATGCCGACTTGATAGCCACGGGCAAATGCTCGATCGGTCTTGTTGCGCTTGTGTCGCTTCATCGATACCTCGCTCCTGCAGTTCCGTTTCAGGGTTTCAGGGTCTTCGGTCCTGTAAAGACTTTTTTATCCTACGACCGTATTTATGTCGATTATCGAAAAGTCATAAGGTTCCCCCGGCATAGTTGGTTGTGTCATATGGATGTGGAACGGCTCTTGCGGGGCTTTTCTCGCCGCACTGCACCAACACGAGGCGATGCTGCGCACCAAAGCGGAATTCGCGCTTGGTTGTAGGGCATTTGGGGGTCAAGTACACTCACGGTGGCCCTCGCGACCGTGCCCCGCGGCGGCCGACCAGAACAACAAAAGATGCCCGAGGGGGAGACCCGATGACTCGATTGACCCGGCGCATTGCGGTCTTCGCAATGTCTGCGCTGACATGTGTGCCCGCGTTCGCTGAGGAGATGACAGACCGTGGGGATACGGCCTGGATACTGACCTCGACCGCACTTGTTCTTTTCATGACCATACCCGGACTGTCACTGTTTTATGGTGGCCTGGTCCGGACCAAGAACGTGCTCAGCGTCCTGATGCAGTGTTTTGCGATCACCTGCCTCGTATCGATCCTGTGGCTCGTTGGCGTCTACTCACTGGCCTTCGGTCCGGGCAACGACTGGATCGGGGATTTCAGCAACGTGTTTATGGCGGGTGTTGCGGAGAGTTCGGTGTCCGGCACTATCCCGGAGAGCGTCTTTGCGATGTTCCAGCTGACGTTCGCGATCATCACGCCCGCGCTGATCGTCGGCGCGTTCGCCGAACGCATGCGCTTCTCATCGATGTTGGTCTTCTCCGGCCTCTGGCTTGTGCTGGTGTATGGGCCGGTCACGCACTGGGTCTGGGGCGGGGGATGGCTGCAGCAACTTGGTCTGCTGGATTTTGCCGGCGGGACTGTGGTCCACGTGACAGCGGGGATTTCCGCACTCGTTTGCGCTGTGATGATGGGGCCGCGGCGCGGTTTCCCGGAGACGGCAATGATGCCCCACAACATGACCATGGCGATTACCGGCGCGGGGATGCTCTGGGTCGGCTGGTTCGGTTTCAATGCCGGCAGCGCACTGGCGGCGGACGGTAACGCCGGCATGGCGATGCTGGTGACGCATATGTCGGCGGCGGCCGGGGCACTGACCTGGATAACCTGCGAGTGGATTTTCTACGGCAAGCCCAGCGCGCTGGGTGCTGTGACCGGTATGGTCGCCGGGCTGGGCACGATTACGCCCGCGTCGGGCTTTGTGGGACCGGGTGGCGCGTTGGTCATCGGCATTTCCGCTGGCTTCATTTGCTTCAACGCAACCAGCCTGTTCAAGCGCGTCCTGCATATCGACGACTCTCTCGACGTCTTCCCGGTTCACGGTGTTGGCGGCGCGCTCGGCACGATCCTCGCAGGTATTTTTGCGAGCGATGCGCTGGGTGTCTTCAGCGGGCAAGGCTACGCCG
>JAGRIN010000338.1 GCA_020443245.1 Pseudomonadales bacterium | reverse complement strand
CGCCATGACCGGGGAAGTGGACGATTGTATGGACCTCGAGGCGACGCATCACATCCACTGTGGCCAGACAGAGGATCACCGCGAAGCGACGAAGGCCTTCGTCGAGAAACGCGAACCGACGTTCAAGGGGCGCTGACGAGCCCGGCGCTCGCAATCGTCATCAGGACGATGTTCTTGAGCGCCACACGGGAATTGTCGTCAACCCAGCATTCGCGAAGCGAATGTGCGCCGCTGGATTGCCCGCCGCCACCAACCGTGACGGCCGGCACACCCTGCGACATCGGGATGTTGGCGTCCGTCGAACCATCCCGGAAGTCCGGGTCGATACCATTGGCCTTCATTGCCAGGGTGACACGCTGCACCAGCGCGGTATCCATCGGCGTCATGCCCGCCGGGCGAAAGCCGATGCGCTCAGGTTCGCTCACCAGCGGAGCACCTTCGGTGCGCCTCGCGTTCTGCTCAACGATCGCGCGATCGACCGACGCCTTGAGGATCTCATCGAGTCGCGCGAGTCGCTGTGGGTCGGCGCTGCGCATGTCAACCTCCGCCCAGTTCTCGAACGGAATCGAATTCACCGAGGTGCCGCCACCGATTCGGCCCACGTTGTAAGTGGCCTTTTCTCCCGGCGTTACGACAAATTCGGCCGCATCCTGGTCGAAGTAGTAGATCGCGCGCGCCAGGGCGTGTGCCGGATTGGCGGTGCCGAAGGCGCCGAACGAATGCCCACCCGGCCCCTTGATGTGAAGCTTGTAGCGGATCGAGCCCACTGACCTGACGGTCACGCGGGAGGAACCGGCACCGTCGATCGCGATAAACTCATCGATCCGCGGCCCACCGTCTCGAAACAGGTAGCGCACGCCGCGCAAATCGCCAATCCCCTCTTCGCCAACGGACGCAACCAGCAGGATATCGTTCCTGAGTCCGATACTCGCTTCCTTGATCACGCGCGCCAACGCCAGCATGGCCACGAGGCCACGACCGTTGTCGCTGATACCGGGTGCGCAGTACTCACTATCATGATGACGAACCTTGACGTCCGTTCCTTCGGGAAACACCGTGTCGAGATGCGCCACAATGGCTAGCGTTCTACCGTTCCCGTCTCCGGGAATCCGGGCGAGCACGTTGCCGGCCTGGTCGATTTCGTTGTCGAAGCCGGTTTCTTCGAGAAGATAGCTGAAGAACTTCGCGCGGTCCGCTTCCTTGAAGGGCGGCGCAGGCAACTCGGTGAGCTCGATCATCCAGTCAATCGTCTGTTGGTCGAGCGTATCGATAAGGCGCATCGCCTCGCGTACCGGCGGCGCAGCGACCACGTTGGCCATCTCTGCGGCATAGTCATCCGCTCGCGCTTGCGGCAATGCCAACGCCAGCGCAACCAATATCCCCACCGTCGTCCTGAACGCAGTGAAGGACCTCAAACGTAGAGGCCCCTCGCTTCGCTCGGAATGACGCAACGTCACCACGACTCAACCTCACGCTCGATCAGGTGCCCATACTCCGCCAGCGCCGCCTCTCGCCGATTCGGCAACGTGTATTTCGGGAACAGTTCGCTGGAGCCTTCGTAGTCGCGCAAAACCTGGCGTGCCACGGTCACCTTGTGCACCTCGGTCGGCCCGTCGGCAATGCCCATCACATAGGACGAGAGCAGCATTCCCGAGAGCGGCAATTCATTCGAGACACCGAGCGCGCCGTGGACCTGAATCGCGCGAGAAACGACATCGTGATAAACGCGCGGCATGGCCGCCTTGATCGCAGCGATGTCCTTTCGCACCTTGAGGTAATCGTTGTATTGATCGATCCGCCAGGCGGTGCGGAGCACCAGCAGGCGAAACGCCTCCATATCGATCCACGAATCGGCGATCTTCTCCTGCACGAGTTGCTTCTGCGCAAGCTGCTCGCCCTTTGTCGAGCGGGAAAGCGCGCGCTCGCACATCATGTCGAACGCTTTGCGGATCTGGCCCATGGTGCGCATCGCGTGGTGAATGCGTCCGCCACCGAGGCGGGTTTGCGAGACGGCAAACGCGTGACCACGCGGCCCGAGCATGTTCGCAGCCGGGACCCTCACGTCAGTGTAACGAACATAGCCGTGCGTGCCGTGTCCCGGCGCTTCGCCGCCAACGCCGACGTTCCGGACGATCTCGACTCCGGGTGTGTCGCGCGGCACGACAAACATGGTCGCGCGCTGGTGCGGTGGCGCGTCCGGGTCGGTGACCGTCATGACGATCAGGAACGTGGCAAACCGCGCGTTCGACGAGAACCACTTTTCACCGTTGATGACATACTCATCGCCGTCCTGCACGGCGCGGCACTGAAAAGAAGTCGGGTCCGCGCCGCCGGTCGGCTCCGTCATCGAGTAACAGGACGCGATCTCACCATTCAGTAGCGGCTTCAGGTATTTCTCCTTCAGCTCATCACTACCGTAGTGAGCCAGGATCTCTGCGTTGCCGGTATCGGGCGCCTGGCAACCAAACACGACCGGCGCGAAGCGTGAGCGACCGAGGATTTCGTTCAGCAGGGCGAGCTTGAGTTGCCCGAAACCCAGCCCACCCAACTCGGGGCCGAGGTGGCACGCCCACAGGCCCATCTCCCTCACCTCGTTCTGGAGCGGCCGGACGAGTTTGACGAAGTCGGCATCGCCGTACTCCATTGCCGAACCGAGCACCATGTCGAGCGGCTCGACCTTTTTTCTTACGAAATTGTCTGCCCAGTCGAGCAGGACCTGGTATTCCTTGTCGGTTTCAAAATCCCACGCCATGTGAATGACCCTCTTTTTGTTTTGGGTTGGTAGCAGAGCCTGAAAGCATAGCACCTCACCTCCGGGTCGTCATACCGGGGGCCGCCTGCTAAACTCGGTTGAATCGGTCCACGCAGTGATGTCCCTTTGGAGCTGATAGAAGAGCTAAAGCGCCGCAATGTCTTCCGGGTCGCAGCAGCCTATGCGGTCGTATGCTGGATCATTCTCCAGCTATGCGACATCCTCTTCCCGGCCGTCGAGTTGCCCGAGACCGACATCCGCTACGTTGTCTATGTGCTGGCCGCGATCTTTCCGCTGCTGATGGCATTTTGCTGGTTTTTCGAGATCACGCCGGACGGGCTGAGACCCACGCGACGTGTTGCCGACGACGCATCGATCCGAAGTGAAACGGGTCGCAAGATCGACTTCGTCATTATCGGCCTGTTGTCGGTCGCGCTGGCGTTCTTTATGTATGAATACTTTGCCCGTCCCGAGCCGTTGCAGGCCGCAATGGAGACCAACGCCACCTCGGCTGTCGACGCTGCCTCCGTGCCGGCCGGGGATTCGATGCCGGAGAAAGCGGAAAAGGGACCCGCCCTGGACCCCAGGCCATCGATTGCGGTGCTGCCCTTCGTCAACATGAGCAGCGACCAGGAAAACGAGTATTTCGCCGACGGTCTCACTGAGGAATTACTGAATGCGCTGGCCCAGCTTGACGGGTTGCGAGTCGCCGGTCGTACTTCCTCGTTCTA
>JAGRIN010000337.1 GCA_020443245.1 Pseudomonadales bacterium | reverse complement strand
TCACCGCCAACGTGATTCTGCCGGGCTGGATCGAGACCGCCATGACGGAAGGTTCCATGTCCAACCCCAAGTTCGCCGATGTCGTGAAGAAACGCATTCCCGTTCGGCGCTGGGGAGAACCCTCTGACTTCGCCGGCATCGCCGTCTACCTGATGAGTGGCGCGAGCAGCTACCACACCGCAGACTCGTTCCTGATTGACGGTGGTTACGCGGTGTTCTGAGCGGAGGACGCGACATGACACAAGCCTTTGTGGGTATACGGATCCTCGACTTCACGCAGGTGCTTGCAGGGCCTTTCGGCGTGATGCAACTCGCCTTGCTCGGTGCGGAGGTCATCAAAATCGAGCAACCCGTGACCGGGGACCAGACACGCGGCCTCATGAACGATGGCGAACCGGGTATGTCGCCCTCGTTCATGACCTGCAACGTCAACAAGAAAAGCATGACGCTCAACCTCAAGGCGCCTGAAGCGGCGGAAATAATCCAACGGCTGGTTGCCGGTGCCGACGTGCTCGTCGAGAACTTCAAGGCCGGCACCATGGAGCGGCTCGGCTTCGGTTACGATGAGTTGAAGAAAATCCGCCCCGACCTCGTCTATTGCTCCCTGACCGGATACGGCCAAAATGGTCCACGGGCAGGTGACGCCGCGTACGATGGCGCCATCCAGGCCGCGTCGGGCATGATGTCACAGACCGGGCACCCATCGACCGGGCCAACGCGTACTGGCTACATGCCCGTCGACATGGCGACAGCGCTCAACGCTGCTTTTTCCATTTCCGCTGCGCTATACCGGAGGCTCGCCACCGGAGAAGGCCAGCGTATCGATCTCGCGATGCTGGATACGGCGATCGTTGCCCAGGCGGCGCAGTACAGCAACTACCTGAATGCCGGGACGCTGGTAGGACTGGGTGGCAATGCATCGCCCACCCGTCAACCTGCAGGGGATGTCTTTGAAACCCGGGATGGCTACATCCAGGTCACCGCGCTGCGGGACAACCAGGTCGCCGGACTCCTGAAAGCAATCGGTGCCGCCGATCGGCTTGACGACCCGCGGTTCGCAACCGCCGACGGCAGGCTCGAGAATCCTGAACTGGTCAAGACGGTCGTTCGCGAAGGACTTATCACAAAGCCGACAGCATGGTGGATGCAGCACCTCGCCGCCGCGGGCGTCCCGGTGGCAGAGGTACGTACGCTGCCCGAGGTCATGGAAGATCCACAACTCGCGTATCGAGGCGTGTTCGAGACGTTGCCGTCGCCGCTCGATCCGTCGCGGCCAGTGCACGTCGTAAAGGCCGGGTTCATCACCGATCGAGACGGTCCCCGAATACGCTCCGGTCCACCCGTCCTGGGTGCACAGACAACGGAGATACTCCGTGACGCCGGCTACTCGTCGAAAGACATTGAATCCTTTCGTGAGAAGGGAGTGATCTGAGCGTGGAGGACCAATGGCTTGCCTGGGCCAAACGCCTGCAGGCAATCAGTTCGACGGGTGTGTTTTTCGGGGCGAGCGATTTCGACCGGGAACGCTACGAGGAGATCGCGGCTATCGCCGATAACATGCTGGCGCAACTCGGGCAGGTACCCTTGCAGACCATTGCCGGATTGATACCGGACTTTGGCGAGGGATACGCGACGCCCAAAGTCGACGTACGCGGCGCAATCGTGGAGGACAACAAGATACTGCTGGTCCGTGAACGCCTCGACGGCAAATGGACGTTACCCGGTGGATATGCCGACGTCGGCATCTCGGCGGCCGACAACATCGTCAAGGAGATTCGCGAAGAAGCGTCGATCGATGTCATCGTCAAGCGGCCCTACGCCATTATCCACAAAGCCCGGCACGCCTATGACGCGGACGCGCGCGACTTCTACAAGCTGTATTTCCTCTGCGAACGCACCGGCGAGGCGCCGCCCTCACCCGGCATGGAAACAGTGGAAACAGGGTTCTTTCCCGCGGATCGACTGCCGGTCCTTTCAACCGGCCGCGTAATCAAGGAACATATCGAACTGGCATTCCGCCATCACGCGTCCCCGACGTTACCTGTGACATTCGACTAGGAGATTTCATGAGCGACAACCTCGAAAACATC
This sequence comes from Pseudomonadales bacterium, assembly GCA_020443245.1. Classification (GTDB taxonomy): domain Bacteria; phylum Pseudomonadota; class Gammaproteobacteria; order Pseudomonadales; family Azotimanducaceae; genus JANQJA01. The sequence continues at coordinate 1,402 of JAGRIN010000337.1, read as the reverse complement.
GGGCTCGCAGCGGTCGACGCATTCATCGATACCTGGAACTCTCGCAACCCCGAGGCATGGGCAGGATCACTCAACTTCCCGCACACGCGCCCGTCCCCGTTTGGCCGCGTCGTTATCGCAAACGACGCAGCCGAGTATATCTCCCGCGTCGATTTCTCACGTGTGGTCGAGACCGGCTGGGATCACAGCGAATGGGACTACAAGCAGGTCCTGCATACCTCGGTCGACAAAATCCACGTCGTGGGACAATGGAGCCGCTACACCGCACAGGGCGAGAAAATCCTGACCAATCCGGTCGTGTACATCGTCACCGATGTCGATGGTCATTGGGGCGTACAGTCACGATTCAGCGCCGACGACGCCGGCGAGGACGACACGACGCCGCTCGAGTCGCGTGCTTTCAAACTCCTGGAGACGTACGTCACGCATATGAATGCCGGCAACGCCGACGCCTGCGCAGAACTACTCAACTACCCGCACTTCGACGTCGGACCCGGAACGCTGAATCCCACCATGACTGCTGCCGATTTCACACTGCCGCAAGCGACTGCGTCCATCGAATCGATGATGGCGCTCCAGGCCGGTCGCTTCAGTATCAACGTCGGGATGGAAGTGATGTTGGGGTCGGGGAGCGAACGCAGTCTTCGCCAGGCCGTACTCAACGTCACAGAGCGCGACGGGCATCTCGGCATCCAGGCCTGGTCGTTCCTCGACCCGTCACGAATCGGCGATCAGTCGTAGCTGACGCCCATTCCCGCCCGCACGTCATTGTTCACGCCGTAAGGCGGAATCGGGTAACGCAACCCGTTTTTCGAAAGCGCGGCAAGACCGGCGATCACTTTCGGCAGGAATCGCGGCGGGATCGCCATGAGCAATTCGTCTTCCATGACGCCGCCATAGCGCCGCTCAGCAAAGCAGGGAATCGAAAGACTGGGCTCACCGGTCAAAAGGGCCCGGCCCCACGAATCGGCACACGACGACTCCCCCACACATCCCCATTCAAGTTTCTTGTAACCGGTCCATTGCAGCCCGTTGATGAACAGGATCATCTGGGCGGGCGTCGCGTAGATCAGGCAGATGTCGGGCGGGTCCAGGCGGCCCGAGGCCAGCGGACTCACCGCCATCGCTTCGTATTGCCCGTGCGTCAGCACGTCCATCGCTGCCTGGTGCGCAGCCGCATCCTCGGCGGTGCCGTACCAGACGCCGTGCATCCGGTCCCCCGAAAGCCACTTCTCGTTCCGCGGATGCAGACCGATCACGGTACCGCACTGCGCGCCGACAAGATCGTCCATCGTGATGCCCACTGTCCAGCCATTCCGGGAGGCCTGCCCCACGATCTGGTCTGTCGTATGGACGTGTTCGGGACGGCGAATCCGCGGCACGGCCTCCATATCGGAAACCG
>JAGRIN010000336.1 GCA_020443245.1 Pseudomonadales bacterium | reverse complement strand
CGCCACATTTCGAACTGGAACAACCGGTCTCGCGCCGCATTCCATCCCTGCGCGAAGAAGAGGTCGTGCTGGTTCTTCGCGTAGATATGGGAGATGCCCCACTGGTCTTTCGCGATCTCGACGCTGTCATGCAATCCCTTCACTGCGAGCGTCTCGCTGGTCGTCTCATCTGCCATCAGGGCGACGGGCATCAACACAAACGAGAGTATCAAGGCGCGAACGTTCTTCATGGTGAGGCAACCTGTGAGGATGAGAGCCCCGACAGGATACCGGAAATCAGCGCGCGATGAGCGCCTTGACTTCAGGATGCGTCTCGATGGCCAGGGCGAGCGCGCGATCCTTCTCTGTCACCGTGTTGCCCGCGTCATGCGTCGTCAGCCAGATCTGCACCCGGTTGTACACGTTGCGCCAATCGGGATGATGATTGTGCGCCTCCGCCAGCGTGGCAACGATGGTCATGAACCGGAATGCGTCGTTGAAGTCGGCGAACTTCAGGTCCGCATACAGGGCGTTGTCTTGCTGTGTCCACATATTCGTGTCCCGGGCGTGGTCGGTTCGCGTTCAGCGTAGCGCGATTGCGGACGGTCTGTCAGGTGCGAGCGCCTGCCCCGGAATTGACATTGGCCGACGAAGTCGCGGTATTCTCGCGGCATGACCTTTTGAACCTTGGAGTACACCTGATGAGCTACGACAACGTCGTCGTCGAGCGGGTCGATCGCGTCGCGATCGTCAAACTGAACGCACCACAGTTCCTGAACGCACTCTCCGGCGCGATGGTGCAGGAACTCAACGCTGCGATCCTGGACGTCATCGCAAGCGATGCGCGTTGCCTGGTCCTCACGGGCGAGGGTCGCGCATTCTGTGCCGGCGCGAACCTGCAGGCACGGGATGGCGGCGAGAGCAAGTTGCCGCCATCGGGACACGTCCTCGAGACGCACTACCTGCCTGTCATGAACCGCCTCCGTGATATGGAGATTCCCTTTGTGACGGCAGTGAACGGTCCGGCCGTGGGTGTCGGTATGAGCTTTGCGATCATGTCGGACTACGCGGTCGCAGCAAAGAGTGCGTACTTTCTGCAGGCGTTCGCGAACATCGGCCTCGTGCCGGACGGCGGCGCGACGTGGGTGCTGCCTCGCATCGTCGGCTGGCGACGCGCAATGGAGCTTTCAATGCTGGCAGAACGACTACCCGCCGACACCGCGCTCGAATGGGGGCTCATCAATCGCGTTGTCGAAGACGCCGATTTGATGGACGAGGCCATGAAGGTTGCGACGAAACTCTCGGAAGGCCCCCGTTCCCTCGGCCTCATCCGCAAGGCTTACTGGCAGACATGGAACAACAGCTACGCGGAACAGTTCCAGCTCGAGACCGCCCTGCAAATGCAGGCGCAGAAGTCCAACGACAACCGCGAAGGCGTGATGGCGTTTCTCGAGAAGCGCAAGGCGAACTTTACCGGCACCTGATCCCTCTCCTCCGGTCTATTGACGGGCACCCGATTTGGGTGTCTATTACGCCGTCCCGCAGACACCCGCGGGACGGCAATTTCGTTTCGGAGGCAGCATGCGCAACTTCATTTTATCGCTCGTTCTCGTCGGCGTTGCCGGCGCCCCTGTCACCCTCCTTGCCGACGATCAGTGCGGCGGTGGACGGACCACTGTCGTGTTTGTCCGCAGTGATCTCGCCAGCCTGAAGAAGAACCTGGTTGCGGCCATTGCCGCGGTACCCGTTCCCGATGCGCCGTACGGCCGCGAGTCTGAGGACTGGAACCTGCCAAGCTACGCCTGTCAGGACAAAGAAGGCATCGAACCTGTCGATGCCAGCTACCGGACACGTTTTTCAACCGAGGGCGCGATGCAGCAAAAGGGCGCCGACTACCAGAAAGCCATGCTGGAAGCGCAGGCCAAAGGCGATTACGAAGCGCTCATGAAGATCAACCAGCAGATGCAGGCAGAGATCATGCAACAGGCCGCGGCAAACCAGCAGCTTCGCCCGGTCGAGCTGGCCGCCCACATCAACGACTATGCCTCCGCGACGATCGATCCGGACGCGGTATTGCGCGACGGACCGGGCTTTATCGCGATACGCACCGACCAGGACCTGAACGACGGTACCGAACGCGTCAGCGTTTACTTTGATCCGGTCGAACTGAAAGACGCACAGGAAGTCGCTTCATTCGAGTTCCCGAGCAGTTATCGGGCCCTGGGGAAACTGGACATCCTGAATCTTCGCGTCGAAATCAGCGGCCCTGTCGCCGCTGTTGAAAAGATGGTGAAGGGCATCGAAGCGCAGACGATACTGCAGACGCTGACCGGCGCCCGCAAGCAGGCAAAATGAACGAACTCACAACTTACGCGTAGCGAGGCCGCACCGGCCGCCTCGCTACCCGAATCGCTTTTGCCTCGCTAGATCCCGAACGCGCTGATGTAACGACGGCGATGGTACGACTGGTTACCGAACGCCGTTTCCGTCACGCGAGCGCGCTTCAGGAAGAAGCCCGCGTCGAACTCATCGGTCATACCGATGCCCCCGTGCATCTGGATCATGTCGTTGGTCATGTCGTGCAGGAAGTCGCCGATCTGGCACTTGGCGAGCGAGGTGAGTACCGCTGCGTCATCCGCCCCGTCGTCGATGCCGGCCAGCGCCGCCTCGACGCAAGATCTCGCCAGCTCCATATTCATGAAGTGCGTGGCAGCGCGGTGACCGAGTGACTGGAACGATCCGATAACCTGCCCGAACTGGACGCGGGTCTTCAGGTACTCCAGCGTGCGGTCGAACGCTTCCGCGCCGGTACCGAGCATCTCTGCTGCAAGGCCGGCGCGCGCGCGATCGAGCGTGGCATCGAGCACCGCGAACCCTTCGCCTTCACTGCCCAGCAACGCATCGCCCCCGACTTCGACGTTGTCGAAGGAAACATCCGCGTACCCACGGCTGTCCGCAAGTTTGATTCGACGCCGTGTGATGCCCTTTGCATCGCCCGGGACGACAAACAGCGAGATGCCCTTTGTCTCACCCGGTTTACCCCCAGTCCTCGCAGCAACGACGAACGCGTCGGCGGCATTGCCTTCCATCACGAAGACCTTTTCACCCGATAACGTGTAACCGCCTCCGGCTCTTTTGGCCGCAAGCCGGGTTTGCTCAGGTGCGTGATGCGGTCCTTCATCGACCGCGAGTGTAACGATCGCTTCACCCGAGGCAATCCTGGGCAGCCAGGTTCGCTTCTGGTCCTCCGTCCCGCCAAGCAACAACGCCGACGCACCCACAAGGCAGGATGCAAACAGCGGCGACGCTACGAGGCCGCGCCCCGTTTCTTCGAGCACGACGCCAAACGTTGCAAGGTCCATCCCGGAGCCGCCGTACTCTTCAGGGATGAGAATCCCGCACCAGCCCAGCTCTGCGATGGCACGCCACGTCGCCGTGTCGAATCCGTTCGGGCCATCAGCGTCACGCATCTCGCGCAGCTTCAGTACAGGGGACTCTTCTCTCACCCAGGTCTT
>JAGRIN010000335.1 GCA_020443245.1 Pseudomonadales bacterium | reverse complement strand
AAGAGCTACAAGACGTCGGTGGGCTTCCAGCCCGTCAACATCGGCATGAGCATCTGCGCGAGCCACGCCGAGAATGGGCCACCGAACCCGGGGGCGTTGATCCAGGCAGCCCAGGCCCAGCTCGATGAAGCGCTCCGGACCCAGCAAATCATGGTCACGCACCTGTCGGAGTAAGGTCTTGGGCAAACGTCTCAGCAAGATTTACACAAAGACCGGAGACGCCGGAGAGACTGGCCTCGGCGACGGATCGCGTGTCGCGAAGAATGCAGCACGCATCGAAGTCATCGGCGACATCGATGAGCTGAACAGCTGGCTCGGCATGATCGTAGAGGAACTCGCGTCGCACGCAGAGCTCGCGGAGGTTGCCGCATTCCTGCGCACGTGCCAACACCGCGCGTTCGACCTTGGCGGTGAGCTGTCGATACCCGGCTTCAGCATCATCGAATCGCGTCACGTCGACGCGATCGAAGGGTCGCTCGACGAGATGAACGCGCACCTCGAACCACTCGCGAATTTCATCCTGCCGGGCGGCTCAAAGCTGGTTGCAACAATCCATCTTGCACGCGCAGTCTGCCGTCGCGCCGAGCGCCACCTGGTGACCCTGGCGGCGCGCGAGGAGATCAATGCAGAAGGGCTCAAGTTCCTGAACCGGCTGTCGGACCACCTGTTCGTCACCGCGCGCTATGCGGCGCACGTGACCGGTACGCCCGAGGTCCTGTGGGAAAAGGGCTAGGCTTCCCTACATCAGCATTCGACGCGGATCGGTCATGACCTCCGCCAGCAGGCGCGTGAAGCGCGCCGCCTCGGCACCGTCGATGGCGCGATGATCGTATGACAGGGAAAGCGGCAGCATGAGACGAGGCGTAAAGTCCTTGCCGTCATAGACAGGCGCCCATTTCGATCTGGAAACACCGAGTATCGAGACCTCAGGCGCATTGACGATGGGCGTGAACGCCGTACCCCCGATGCCGCCAAGGCTCGATATCGTGAACGTTGCGCCCTGCATTGCATCGAGAGGCAACTTCTTGTCTCGCGCTTTCGCAGCCAGCTCGGAGCTTTCTATCGCCAGCTCCGTAACGCTCTTGGTGTCCGCTGCCTTGATAACCGGCACCACAAGGCCGTCGTCAGTTTCCACCGCGATACCGATGTTGTAGAACTTCTTGTGGATCAGGTTCTCGGCCTTCTCGTCCAGCGATGAATTGAAGTTCGGATACGTTTTCAGCACGTGAACGCACGCCTTCACGAGAAACGCGAGCGGCGTCACCTTGATGTTCTTCGAGGCCAACTCCTTGTTCTGCTGCGCACGGAACGCCTCGAGTTCGGTGATATCCGCCTCGTCGAACTGGGTCACATGCGGCACGTTGAGCCAGCTTCGATGGAGATTGCGCGAACTCGCGCGGCGAACACGGCTCATCGGCACAAGCTCGGTTTCGCCGAACTTCGAGAAATCGACAGCAGGCACGGGCGGTATACCCTGGCCGCCCGACGCGCCGCCGCCTTCACTCAGGCGCGACTTGACGAACGCCTGGACATCTTCTTTCAGGATGCGATCGTGTTTGCCGGTTCCCTTGACCCGCGCCAGGTCGACGCCGTATTCCCTCGCCTGTTTCCGCACAGCCGGTCCCGCGTGGACCCCGGCACCTGCCGTAGCCGGCGCTTCGTCGGCCGGTGCAGCCTTCGCCCGCTCACGCGTCTCGGCAGGACGCTCAGCCGGGGCCGGCGCCTTTGACTCACCTGACGACTCATCGCCAGCAGGCTCGGCCGGCGTCGAATCACCACTGACTTCCATCACGAGCAATGCGTCGCCTTCGGTGACCTCATCGCCTTCCTTGACGGCAACCGACACAACCTTGCCGTCAAACGGGGAAGGAATCTCCATGCTCGCCTTGTCGGACTCGAGCACAACAACAGAATCGTCCTTGCCGACGGCATCGCCGGGTTTGACGAGCACCTCCGCGACCACGATTTCCTTGGCGTCACCGACATCCGGCACGACCACCGTCTGCTCGCGCTTCTCCGCGGCCGGGGCCTTCGCGGACTCGTCAGGCGCAGGCTCCTGCTTGTCAGGCTTCGCTTCTGGCGGCTGCGCCTGTTTCTCTTCAGCCGGTTTGGTGTCCTTCGCTTCCTCGCCGGTGCCGGCATCCTCGATCGTCAGGATCAGGTCACCCTCATCGACCTGGTCACCGACCTTGACCTTGATATCACCCACTTTGCCCGCGTAGGGCGAGGGAATCTCCATGCTCGCCTTGTCGGACTCGAGCACAATCAGCGAGTCGTCGACTTCGACCGTGTCGCCTGACGCGACCAGGATTTCGATCACCTCGACTTCGGAGGCGTCACCAACGTCGGGAACCAGTACTTCCTTCGCCATATCGGTCGCGCGCTCCTAGCTGATCGCCGGGTCGGGCTTCTCAGGGTTGATGTTGAATTTCTTGATTGCGTCGGACACCACACGCGTCTCGATGACATTCTCGTCTGCCAGCGAGGACAGTGCGGCGATACACACAAAGTAGCGGTCGACCTCGAAGAAGTGACGCAGGCGCTCTCGTGTGTCGCTGCGACCGAATCCGTCCGTGCCCAGCACGGTATAGGCCGATGGAACAAATTCGCGGATCTGGTCGGCATAGGACTTCATGTAGTCGGTGGATGCGACGACAGGCCCGGAGGTCCCTTCGAAACATTGCTCGACATAGCTCTTTCTCGGCGTCTCTTCCGGATGAAGCATGTTCCACCTTGCCGTCGCGAGTCCTTCCCTGCGCAGCTCTGTGAAACTGGTGGCGCTCCAGATGTCGGCATCGATGCCGAACTCTTCCTTCAGGAGTTTGCCCGCCTCGATGACTTCGCGCAGTATCGTGCCCGACCCGACAAGCTGTACGACCTTTTTACTGCTCTTCTTGCTGTTCTTTTCGAGCAGGTAGAGCCCTTTGACGATGCCTTCCTCAACGCCTTTCGGCATGGCGGGCTGGACGTAATTCTCGTTCATGATGGTGATGTAGTAATACCGCGGCAGGTTCTTCACGTACATCTCGTTCAAGCCGTGATGGATGATGACCGCCAGTTCATACCCGTACGCCGGATCGTACGACACGCAATTCGGTACCGTGCTGGAAAGAATGTGGCTGTGACCATCCTGGTGCTGCAGTCCCTCCCCGTTCAGCGTGGTACGCCCGGAAGTACCGCCCATCAAAAAGCCGCGAGCCTGCAGGTCGCCGGCCGCCCAGCACAAATCGCCGACTCGCTGGAAACCGAACATCGAATAGAACACGTAGAACGGAATCAGCGTGCAGTTGTGATTGGCGTAGGACGTCGCGGCAGCGAGCCACGCCGCGGTCGCACCGGCCTCGGTGATCCCTTCCTCCATCACCTGGCCGTCCTTGTCCTCCCGGTAGTACATGACCTGTCCTTCATCGACAGGTTCGTACAACTGCCCGACCGAGGAGTAGATTCCGAGCTGGCGGAACATGCCTTCCATGCCGAACGTGCGCGCTTCATCCGGTACGATCGGCACCACGTA
>JAGRIN010000334.1 GCA_020443245.1 Pseudomonadales bacterium | reverse complement strand
AAGGCTACCGCTGCTTCAACGCGAAGACATTTCGCACTTGCCGGACCATCGCTCGCGGAACCTGTCGTTGGTCCACAGGCACACGTCCCAGATATCGGCGAGGGGGGAGTCGTTGCTCGGGTCGACTGGCTGGTAAGGGGGTGGGCCGACTTCCGCGTTGATGGTGAGATAAGGTTTGCCTTCCGCCATGCGTGCTTCGATCACGCGGTCCCACCACTGCTCGAAAAGTCCGGCCCACTTCAGGCCGACACCGACACGCGGGTCGGCTACTTGCGGGGATTCGGAAGAACCGACGCGCGCATGGATGTGATCGGTGCGTTCGATCGCGATATCCATCATGTTGGAATAGGGCGGTTGCCTCAGGTCATTTTCCGCGACATTGGTAAAGTGGCTGAAATCTGCGGTGATCCGGAGCCACGGCAGGGCATTCAGGATGCGCTCGGTCTGCCAGGGGGAGTAAAGGCAACGCGTTCGATGCGTTTCGAAAACGACGGGTGCATCCACGGCAGCGGCTTGTTCTGCCACGTCGTTGAAGAAGCGGACGCTTCGGTCGAGGTCGAAATAATCCCGGCCGGGATGACAGTTGATCAGGATGGGCCGCGTTTTCTTTACGAACGCCAGTTGCTTCGCGAAGGCGTCCTCGTCATCGCAGAACATCATCGCGACGTAGTCCAGTCCCAACGCCTCGGTGGCTTCGCCGAACGCATCGGGCGCCATGCCGATGTTAGCGCATTCGACGCCGTCGTATCCGGCAGCGGCATAGGCCTTCAGTCGTTCCGGCATCTCACCGAGATGCTCCATTCCCCAGTCGCACTTGATGAACTTGAGCTGCATGGACCCCCCTGCGAAAATGCCGTTGAAGTCGCCGGATAGTGGCACGACTTGAAATCGTTTTCAAACGGCGGACAATGACTCTTCCCGGTTCAACGAGGCGTCTCGGGATGGCAATGGCGAAACCCGTCGTCGGCGGGGGCATGAAAAAGGTGATGTACACGCTGGCGAAGGTTCGCCAGATTGGCGTCGGGCGTGCGTCAAAGGCGCTTGCCAGTCGTAACACCTGCAAGGCGTGCGCACTCGGCATGGGTGGGCAACATGGGGGAATGACCAACGAGCTCGATGAGTTTCCCTCGGTCTGCAACAAGAGCGTCCAGGCACAATCGAGCGACATTCAGCCGCCCATTCCTGAAGAAGTGCTTGCACACAGTCTTGCTGACCTCAAGGAATTGAGTGAGAAAGAACTCGCTTCGCTCGGCAGACTCAACACGCCGTTATTCAAGCAAGCCGGCAGCGATCGCTATCAGCCGGTGAGTTGGCAGACAGCGCTCTTCCTCGCCGCGCAGCGGCTTAAGGCAACCACACCCGACCGGACGTTCTTTTACAGTTCCGGTCGCTCGTCCAACGAGGCGGGCTTCATCCTGCAACTCTTCGCGCGTCTCTATGGCACGAACAACGTCAACAACTGTTCCTACTATTGCCACCAGGCGACCAGTGTCGGGCTTGCGAGCACCATCGGCACTGGCACAGCGACCGTTGAACTCGCGGACCTCGGGCAGTGCGACCTGATGTTTGTCATTGGTGCAAATCCGGCGTCGAATCATCCCAGGTTGCTTCATCAATTGAAGGCGCTCCGGGACCGGGGCGGAGACGTCGTCATCATCAATCCCGCCAGGGAACCCGGGCTTGTGCGGTTTGCGGTGCCCCGCAGCCCCGGCTCCTTGATCGCTGGTGGAACGTTCATTGCCTCAAAGTACCTGCAGCCAAGGATTGGCTCGGATAGCCTGTTGCTCCAGGGCATCGCCAAGGCGGTGATCGAGCGCAGCAGCGATGCGCGCCAATATATCGAGGCGAACACGTCCGGATTCCAGGCATTCCGGGATCACCTCGCAGTACTTTCCTGGGAGACGATCGAACGCGAAACCGGCGTGTCGCGACTAGAGATTGAAGAAGTCGCCGACCTTTACGCAAGATCCCGAAACGCGGTCTTCAGTTGGGGGATGGGATTAACCCACCACACGCATGGTGTTGAGAACATCGAACAGGTTGCCAATCTTGCGTTGTTGCGAGGCATGGTGGGAAAGGCTGGCGCCGGCTTGCTTCCGCTGCGTGGTCACAGCAACGTGCAGGGCATCGGCACGATAGGCGTCAAGCCGGTTCTCGCCGAGGACGTGATGGACAGGATTGAAGCCGCGTTTGGCGTGACGCTGCCACGGACGGAGGGTTACGACACCATGTCGGCCATGGAGGCCGCACACCGGGGCGATGTCGACGTGGCGATGATCATGGGCGGCAATCTCTACGCATCCAATCCTGACTCCGTGTGGGCTGCAAGGGCGCTGTCCCGAATCGGGACGCGTATATTCCTGACGACGACACTGAATCGGGGCCATCTCTTCGGTTCCGAGACCGGAGAATCGATCATCTTTCCAGTCACGGCGCGGGATGAAGAGTGGGAAGAGACCACGCAGGAATCGATGTTCAACTATGTCCGGTTGTCCGAAGGTGGGATTGAACGTCTGGACAACGTCAAACCGGAGTCCTGGATTTTGAGCGAGATCGCGAGAGAGGTGCTGGGTGACGCGCCTGTCGATTTTCGGACGTTCCAGTCGCATCGAAAAGTCAGGGAGGCGATCGCAGAGATTGTGCCGGGCATGGAGGCCTTGAAGGACATCGATATCGCACGCCAGGAATTTCACATCACGCAACGCGTTCTGCATGCCCCGGTGTTCAATACGCCGTCGGGCAAAGCGGTTTTCGCGACACCGACAATGCGGCAGCAATCCTCACCGGACCGGCCGTTCATGCTCTCGACGGTCCGTAGTGAGGGACAGTTCAATTCGATCGTGTATGAGGAAGACGACGTTTACCGGGGAACGAAGACCCGCTGGTGCGTCCTGATGAATCCGATGGATGTTTCGGCGTTCGGTCTGGAAGCCGGCGGGAAAGTGGATATCGAATCAGACCAGGGCCTGATGGAAGATGTGTCAGTTGTCTGCTTCGACCTGCCGCGAGGCAACGCGATGTGCTACTTCCCGGAGGCAAACGTGCTGACCGGCCGTCGTGTGGATGAGAGAAGCCGCACGCCCGCCTTCAAGTCGACGCCGATATCGATCCGGGCCGCCGGGAAATGAGTCCAACGTCAGTCAGTCGCGAACCGTTCGGCTCACTGGAGGACGGTTCGCCAGTTCACCGTTTCACCCTGGCCAATGATTCGCTGACGGCCTCCATTCTCGACTATGGCGTTCGTCTTCAGTCACTCCTGTGCAGGCTGCAGGGAGACGAAGTCCGCCAATGTACGCTCGGTTTCGACAAGTTTGAGACCTACCTGACCGACGGTGCCTATATCGGCGCAGTCGTCGGTCGATTCGCGAATCGTATTCGCGACGGCCGCGTAACGGTCGATGGCTCAACCTGCCAGTTGGACAGGAACGAAGGCGACAACCACCTTCACGGCGGACTGAAGGCGTTCCACAACCAGAAGTGGCAGTCAGCGACGATCTACGATGGTGTCGTCTTCTC
>JAGRIN010000333.1 GCA_020443245.1 Pseudomonadales bacterium | reverse complement strand
TCAGCAGCTTGCGAGATCCGCGAGCGGGTTCTTTCGGAGTGACGAGGGAGAAGTCCGCGGAGAACCTGACGTGGCGATCGCCTGAATTGATGGCGTGTTCGAGATCCACAATGGCCTGGTTTGCGCGGTCTGACGGGTCCACCTCGAAGTGAACCCGCCCTTCGATCCGCTGGTACGGCCCGTGCTCGCCGAATGATGCGCCCTCGGCGAAGTCATGCTGCGCGGTGATCTCAAACCGTGTAGCTGTCATCGAAACCTTCCGTTCAAATGGCGATCCTGATCATAACAGACACGTTCGCGGGCTAGATCGTGACCTGGCCGTTTGGCGTCACCAGTACCGCGTTCAGGGATGCAGCGCCCTCGACGACGTCGACGCCCTCGATGCCGAAGGTGGCGATCAATTTCCGGTAGTCTGCTGCGCCAGGAACGGAAATCTCGAGCGACGACAATGTGCAGCCGCCCGGCGTCGTACCGGACGGGTGGGGTGACGCCAACCAGTCGATGAAGAAAGGGAAGGCGTCGCCAAATGGATGGCCGGTGACGAAGACAATCTCCCACTCCAGCCGTACGCCGTCGGGTGTGGTTCTCGACATCGGGACGCGACGCGTACCCAGCGAAGCTGACCGCGCCAGACGCTCAGTCTCGCCCGACTTCGCCGCGACTGCCCAGGCGCGTATCTCCATGCGATCGCGTGAGAGGATGTCCGCTGCCAGGTTGTCGGCCGGCGCCTGTGCCGGGTCGGGCGCAATGATTTCGAGGTACTGTCCCGGACCGAGCGACATCAATGCATTGCGCGTGCCGTTGCCCGGATGGGCGCCGCCGGGCGCGGCCTCGATACCAGAGAGTGCCTTTATGTGCCGGACGCCTGCGGCAAGATCGGGTGCGGCAAACATCAGGTGGTCTACGATGGCCACTGGTCGGGTTCCTCGTTCGGTGCCTTTGCGTCGCGCGTGAGTGTCTTCGCCGCGTTGAGCCCGAGGAGGTACGCGAGATAGGCAACCGCAAACCAGGCGATGAAAGAGCGCTCGGGTTGGTCGATCCAATATGCGAACCAGACCAGGGCCTGGATGAAGTTCGTGATCTGGTTGACGAAAAAACCGATGATCAGTCCGATGACGCCGTTTTCGAGCAGCACATCGAGTCCGGGGAAGTCCACGACGAAGTGGTATGTGTCCTCGATTTCGATCTCGATGAACGTCCATACGGCAGCGACGCCATAGAAGCCGCCACCGAACTGCATCCACTTGTTATGCAGGTAGTCCTCGTAGTGCCCCTTCTCGTTCTTGTCGCGCCTTTGCTGCTTGATCTCCTTCAGGCTGGCCTTGATGGCGTGATAGTTGTGGTTGTGATCAAGGTCGCCGCGCAGGTATAGCCGCCTGAAGACAAAGTAGGTGATGAGGGCGACGGGAAGGCCGAGATGAAAGATCGCGCTGAGAAGATCGAGCATTGGCACGTAGCGTCTTGAAAGGGCCGCCTGCATGGTAGCGCTCCCCCCTGGGAACGTAAACACGGCTTGTGGGCGAAACGCTTGCCGGTATCCTGCTCGGCACCGACAGTGACTTCCTGGTGTTTCGTGACGTCACCCCTGCACGGGGCGGGCGGTCCTCTGTTGGTGGGACGGCTGGCCCGGACGACTCATGCGTAGCCAAACAGCCCGCGCGCCTTGATCGCTTCGGCGACATTTGCCGGGACCATCTCTTCCCAATCCGGCGAGTGTGAGCCGATTCGCGAGAGCACATCGGGTGAGTAGATATCAAGGTAGCTGTGGTTGATGTCGGTGAGTTGGATAATGCATCGCCGCTCGATCAGGTAGCCGTACAGTTGGCGCAGTGACGGGTCGATGCTGAGTTTGTCGACTGTGATCAGCTCGCGCGTCACGGGTTCCAGGAACGGATAGACATAGAGCTTCAGGTTGTTTTTGAACAGGCGCCCAAAGCTTTCCAGGATGCCGCCATCGAGTGCGTCATAGTAGGACTCGTTGAATATCTCCTTCAGGTTCGGGATGCCCATTGCGAGGCCGATGCGGCGGTTCGTGTAGCGGAAGAGGTAAGCGGCGAGCCGGTAGTATTCGAAGAAGTCCGAGATCATCACGGTGTGGCCTGTCGTCGCCAGCACTTCCGCACGCGAAATGAAGTCCGAAAGGTCGACATCACCTTCGTTGACCCGGTTACGCATCGTGATTTCCATAATTGGCAGCGTCTCGCCGGGCTCGACATCGTCAGCCTCTTCCTCGAACGCACGCAGCGCCGAGGCGGCAAGGTCCAGGTTCACGTGCGTAACAGGCCGAAATCGTCCGCGCTCCACCAATACAGGACGCTTGCGCAGGACCTCGGAGGGTTGCAGGACTTTGCCGCTTGCGGAGAACATTGTAGCGCCGGACAGTCCGAGCTGGACGAGGCGCAGGCTCATGATGCGGTTGTCGACGTAGGAGAATTCTTCGCCGGTGAGTTCGATGAGGTCGATCTCGATTCGCTTCGTGTTAAGCCCGTCCAGCAATGAGTCGACGAGCTTTTCCGGTTCGTGACGCAGGAAGCAGGCACCGTAGATGAGGTTGACGCCGACGATCCCGAGCGCCTCCTGCTGCAGTGCGTTTTCAACGTCGAGCATGCGGACGTGAATAATGACCTGGCTGTTCGGGCCGCCCGGTCTTGCCTGGAACTTGATGCCCATCCAACCATGGCACTCGTTGGTGCCGTGGAAGTTGCGCGCAGACACCGTATCGGCGAACGCGAAGAACGTGCTGTGGTTGCGGCTTTCTCCCAGGCGCTGGAGATTCAGGGACTGTTCGTACTCCAGCATCGCCTCGAGGCGTTCCCGGCATACATAACGCGCGCAAGTACCGTAGATGGCGTCGCTGACCTTCATGTCGTATGCGGATATGCTCTTGGCGATGGTGCCCGCTGCGCCGCCCGCCTGGAAGAACCAGCGAACGACTTCCTGCCCGGCACCGATTTCGGCGAAGGTGCCATAGTGCATGGGGTCCAGGTTGATACGCAGGGCTTTCTCCCGCGGCGCTTTCGGATGATTCGACACGTTATGTCCCTCCCGGACACGTGGTATTGGTGGACAGCACGCAATTTTCGTGCCCCTTGCGAAGCAGCGAAATTTGGCGCCTCCCGCCACGCGCCGATTCAGCGCAAAGCCAGCAGTGGTGCGTCCCGGGCCGATCTCTCCCGACGATGGTGCAAGCCTGCGATCGGTCCGGGGGTGGCGGGAAATTGACGTTTGCGGCAAGCTCTTGCCACATTGGAAAGGTCAGCCGTGAAATCACCCCGAGACATTCTTGAAATCCAGGAAGGAGAAGCGCTTCTCACCGAAGCCGAGGCCGCATTCCCTTCGGATCGTTCGGCGAAGACCTTCGAACTGGCTTTCGATACCCTGAACGACGCGATCGCCGACGGGCACGGCGAGGGTGTGGAAGCGTTCGTCGCCAACCTCAAGTACGCCTACAGCCGTAGGGTTCTCGCCAGGCTGAAGGAAATCCCGACACGCCAGATTGATGTATTCTTCCCCTACGTGGAGTTGCTGTTCGTGCGCGCCCGGGAAGAATTTGAAACGCTCTGC
>JAGRIN010000332.1 GCA_020443245.1 Pseudomonadales bacterium | reverse complement strand
ACTGGCCGGCCACGACATCATCCACGCCCGCATGCACGAACAGGTAGCTGCCTTCCTGGTGCGCGAGTTTCATCTTCTCGAAGAACCAGGCGTAGCGACCTCCTGGCTCGAAGAAGAGTTCACGAAATTTCTGCACCGATTGGTAGACCTGCGGCAACGTGAGTCCGAACCCGGCGGCGCGCTGTTCAAATTCGTGGGATTTCTCCCTGATGCGGCCGACTTCCTTGCGCAGTTTCAGTGGCGGAATACGATGCGCGGCGATACGAGGAAACTCCTCGTACCAGGTCGACGCCGGGAACAACAGGTCGTGCAAGGGCTTCTCGGTCTGACTAAGGCTCAGTTGTTCAGCACCCGTCGCAACGAAGCGATCATAGATTTCCTTCAGCAGCGGCACGGTCTTCTTGCCCATGCGCACAAAAAGGTGATCGAGCAGCGGGTCCTTGCTCTCGGCGTAGAAGATGCCGAGATAGGTGCGAATGTCATGGTTGCCCGCCAGCAGTTCGATGTCGGCTCCCTTGAGATAGAGCTGGTGAATCGCCTCCAGAAGCCGCAGGTTCAGTGGCCCCTTGTCGAAGCAGTCGCCGCCGATGATAAAGAGCGCACTCTTGCCGGCCTCGGTCAACTCAAATTCTTCGTCGCCGGGGCCGGTCTTTGACACGCCACCGCTGGCCACGAGCGAAAGAAAGAATGCGTCCGCATCCGCGTGAACATCGCAGAAGAAATAGACCCGTCGGCCGCTCCAGATCCACATGCGCGCACGCGCATAGTCCAGGACCATCCCCCGTGCAAAGTCATCCTGGTCGAACTCCGGGCCAATCCACAATTCGCGATCACGCGGCCACGGCTCAACGCTCGTGGGCAACTGGCAATTGAACCACTCCAGTCCCGAGTACTCGTGGGCAGTGTCCTGGTCTGTCATCTTGTGAGACATGCTTTCATTGTCCGCGATTCAGCCCTTAATTCCAGTCGTCGCCGTCAATCAATCGATCGCGTAGCTCGCGCGCCGCGCCATCGAAGTCGACACCGCCCGTCAGGGTGTAGAGCCGCGTCTCGCCGAGCAGTGCAAGATAATCCTCGGCACGGGCCACGGGAATGCGCTGCCGCGCGTTCGGCAGCAGGATGCCCGGCGACTTCATGATGGTGTCGACGAGACGACCGAGTTCACCGGGTTCGACGCGTGTCAGTCGGAAGGGTTCCGTCGAATTTCGATCCCATGCCACCACCACGAACATGGCCATTTCCGCCTCGAGCCGGAACCTGCACCCCGGAAAGCATGGTTCGACGAACGCGTCGTACTTCTCTTCCAGGTCCCACAACTCATCACGCGACATCGCGCGGTAACGCGCGAGATCCTCTTCAGTCGCAAGCCCGAGCAAGGCCTCCTGGTTCACAATCGTGCCGGGATTGATTCTCGGATACTTCGGTATGCCAGCCATGCGAAGCCCGGAGCCGGCGCGCACCACCAGCCTGTCGTTGCTCACGAGATCCAGCCCGAGTTCCAGAAGCCTTAGTGCCAACGTCGACTTGCCCTTCCCCGACTGGCCCGCAAGTCCGAGCCCGATAGTGCCGTGCGCGACGCCCGCCGCGTGAAAAAGCTGGCCGCCGTGTCCCAACAGGTACTCGAGGTACATGTTGTTGATGAAGTTGACGACCTGGTTGGGATTGTCGAGCAGCGGACCTGCACACACCCGGTGTCCGCCGAGATATGCGAGGTGCACACCGGTTTGTACCTTCAGGACGAGCTGCCCTTCATCGTGGCTCGCCACGTGCTCCTTGATCTTGGTTTTGCCGGGTTCCGGGTAGTTCGGTTCGAACGGGAGCCCGAACTCCGGTACCGCACCCTCGTAACCGAACACGTCGAGATGAACATCATCATCGTCAGTGCGGAAGTGGCGGTAGTACTCGGCGATTTCCCGCGACAGCGCCTTCGAGTTTGAGTTGAAGCGCACCCGCCAGTCCGAGAATTGGAATACGTCGCTTGTCTCACACGCGGCGCGCGCCTCGTCGAAAAAGGTGGAAAGATCATCGCCTGCGCGGGTCGTCAGACTGTCACTCACGGATTTCATCTCCGTCACTGGCCGATTTGCGGACTTTCCAGTCTCCACCGACCTGTTCCCATTTACCATCTCTTTTCGTCACGAACACCGGGCGCGCGTGGTACATCGACAGCGCCTGGACCCTGTCACGCGACAGCAAGCCGAGATTCAGCGCGGCATGCCGGATCGAAGCGCCATGACCGACGATGATCTTGAGCCCTCCCGTGCCATCGATGCACGCACGAAGGGCACGCTCGATGTGCGTCGCAACGCGTACACCAGCGTCCATCAAGGACTCGGCGCCCTGGAACGGCAAACGGTAATGGCTGTCGGCCTTCCAGTTGGCAGGAGGTGGTTCATAACGCGGGTCGTCTGCCATGACGCGTTCGATTTCGTCTACGGTCATGTTCGCAACCGCGCCCACACTGCGTTCGGCAAGTTCATCAAATTCGCTGACGACGCAGTCCTCACCCAACAGCGTCGCACCGATGATGGAGGCGGTCTGCCAGGCGCGCAGCATATGTGACGAATCAATCACCCGCGCGATGTCGAGACGGTTCTCGCGCGCGAACTGGCCGATGCGCTCCGCGCCCTCATGCGCCTGGCGAACGCCATCCTCGGTCAGCGCATAGGGCAGCATCGCGCTGGGCATGCCCGCGGGCTGTTTGTAATCGGCGTGGCGCACGAGGGCGATAACAGGGCCGGGTTGCATCGGTGACGGTTCAGTACGTCGGACTGGCCATTTTAAGGGTGCACGGGGCTCGCGCCAAACCGGTCAATCGTGAAGATTTCCTAAAGACGCGACGGCAGGTCGAAAACCGACGGAACCTGGCGCCTGACGGGCACCCGCGCGTGACGACCGATGAGATAGCAACCCATCCCCACGCCGGTGGCACCACGATAGTCCGCATCGAAACTGTCCCCGACGTAGACCGTCTCGGACGGCGTGGTACCCATCGCGGACAACGCGTGATGGAAGATATCGGGATGCGGTTTGGGACGACCGTGCTCCACCGAGGTCACGATCACCTCGAAGAGCGCCGGCCCGCCCATCGCGGCGACGAGTTCGTCGATCATCGGGCGATAATGCGTGTTGGTGATAATGCCGAGGCGATAGCGTTTTCCCATTGCCTTGAGATAAGGCGAAAGCCCCGTCGGGACGACCACATTCTGCATCCAGTCGCGGACGTAGCGGGCAGAGAGCTCGTCTTCGAGCAGTTCATCCGGCGCTTTATCACGCTGCAGGAGAAACGCGCGCATCGCGTCCTGCATCGAGAATTCGCGTTCCGAGGCGCGGGAAGATGCTTCGAGACCAACGAAGATCTGGTCCATGGCCTGAACCATCTCATCGTACGCGACATCGACACCCGCCTCACGCACGAAGCGGTGTGTCGCCTCGAAGTTCTGGTCGGTTCGACCGTGCGTGTATTCCACGAGCGTGCCGAACAAATCGAACAGCACGCACTGGATCACACGTTCATTCCGTCCTTCACTCCAGCCCGGGCACCGGAAAGCGTCGACAGAAGGTCTCGACCT
>JAGRIN010000331.1 GCA_020443245.1 Pseudomonadales bacterium | reverse complement strand
AGGATGACACTGCCGATCGAAATGGCATCCTGCAGTACTGCGCCGCCGCCGACCCAGAGAATCACTGCAAGCGCCATGTTCACCATGTTGTCCATGAACGCGCCGTAGGCGGTTTCGATGTGGATGGCGTGAATTTCCTGGTCGCGGTTCTCTTCGTTGATGTCGCGATAGACCTCGAGATTGCGCGCCTCGCGGTTGCTGAGCTGCACCACCTGCATGCCGGAGAGATTCTCCTGCAGGTTCTGGTTCAGTTGTGACACCGTGTTGCGAATCTGCCGGAATACACGTCGCGTGGCCATGCGAAAGAAATACGTGATGACCGCGAACACCGGGACCGAGATCAGCAGGTAAAGCGTGAGCTTCACATCGATCGCCAGCATGATGGCGAGCGCAAGGAAAAACGGCACGAACTCCCCGACGAGCATGCCGAGGCCCATGAGCAGTTCGAACAGCGCCTGCACGTCATTCGTGATTCGGGTCATGATCCGACCCACCGCGACCTTGTCGTAAAACGAGGACGGGCGATGTTCCATGTGCGCGAAAAGGTCGAGCCGCATATCCCTCAGTGATTGCAGGACCGCCTTTGCAAATGTCACACGATGGAAGTGGTAGAAGGTGTGGCACAGCAGCGTGAACAATGCGAAGAGGCAGCAGGCCGTCACGACGGGGCCAAGTCCTGTCGCGCCCGACAGGTACGCGTTCAGTTCGTTCATGCCGAAATCCGGCAGGACGGCGTTGGGCTTGCCCATGATAATGCCATCGATCACGACGCGGGTGATGATAATGGGCAGCAGGATCGACATGAGTGACGCGAACAACACGAGGGCGATGCTGAGCATCGCCAGCTTGCGGTGCGGTTTGACCCAGCCGAGGATACGGCGCAGGTACACCATGTTCATTGACTGGCCGTGAATGTCGGCGTCGAAGATGGAGTGATCGAGCTTCTTCGAGAGGTCTTCGCCTGTTGCAGTCGTGTCTATGGTCATTACGCCGGGCTGTCCTCGAGGTCACTGACGAGTTTGTGTGTGAGGCTCTGGGCCTTCTCGAGCTCTGCGTAGAATCCGCCGCGGGCGAGAAGGCCGTCGTGCGTGCCCATTTCGATGATGCGTCCCTCCTCGAGCACGATAATCTTGTCGGCGTGGCGGGCGGTCGAGACGCGATGAGAGACGAGCAGCGTCGTGAGATTGGTGCGTACGCGCTTCAGCCCCGACAGGATGTGTTCTTCGGTCTCGGTATCCACCGCAGAGAAACAGTCGTCCAGGATGAGCAGCGGCGACATGCGAATGAACCCGCGCGCCAGCGCCGTGCGTTGCTTCTGTCCGCCCGACAACGTGACACCGCGCTCGCCAAGTATCGTTCCGAGCCCTTCCGGGAACTGTTCGATCGTTTCCCTGAGTGCGGCTGCATCTGCCGATGCCCAGATTTCCTCGTGTTCACGAGCCGGGTCATCGTAGGCAATGTTGTCGCCCAGGCTGTCGGCAAAGAGGAAGGGGTCCTGGAGTACGAGGCAGACTTTGTCGCGAAGATGCCGGAGTGGGAACTCGCTGATCGGATGGCCGTCCAGCAACAAGTCGCCCTTCGTCGGATCCAGCAGCCGAACGAACAGTCGGAGCAGCGTGGATTTGCCGGAACCGACGCGGCCCAGTATTGCAACGGTCTCGCCGGGTTCGACATCGAACGAGATGTCCTCGAGAGCGTACTTTGTCTTGTTCTCGTATCGGTAGTAGAGGTGGCGCACCTCGATCTTGCCGGTGAGCGATGGAAAGTCGTCGCTCGGCTGGTTCCTGATCTCCGGCTCATAGTCGAGAATCTCGAACAGGCGCGTGGTGCCTGAGGCGCCGCGTTGCCATTGCGAGACCATCGCACCGGCTTCCCGGACCGGCCAGAGCAGCAGCGTGAGGTAAGAGAAGAATGCCGCAAAGGTTCCGAGGCTGATTTCGCCGGTGTTCACGAGCCAGCTGCCGTAGCCGATGATCACGAGTGTCGCAAAGCCGGCAAGGATCGGCATCAGCGCACCCAGCAAGGACGTGGTGATGAAAAGGCTCAGGTTACGATCGGCAAACTCGCCATTGACCCCCGAGAATCGCGATACTTCCTGGTCTTCCTGTGCCATCGACTGCACGGTCCGGATGCCGTTCAGGTTTTCCTGGACGAACGTTGAAAGCGTGGAGAAGCCTTCCTGTACGCGGTAGGACTGATCGTAAATGATGACTGAGTAATACCACGCCACCCAGGTGATGACGGGCAAGGGTACGATGAGCGCCAGCGTCAGTTTCCAACTCAAGCTGAACATGAATCCCAGGCTGACGATCGCAGTGAATACGAGGACCATCGTCATGCGCGATGTGCCGGCGACGACCTGGCGCACGAGTGAGATGTCGTTGATGGCGCGCGCCATCAGGTCGCCGATACTGTATCGCGAGAAGAAGATGGGGCCTTGTTTCTGCAGGTGATCGTAAACCCGGTTGCGCAGGTCGAATGCGGCATACATCCCGATGCGACGAATCAGGATTCGGCTGACGACCGTGACGAGGAGCTGGGCAGTGACACAGGCGACGATGGCGAATGCCGGATAGGTGAGCGCCGAAAGCGCCGACTCATAGGTCGAGTCACCTGTTGCGAGGGTACCCTGGCCTTCCTTGATGCGGTCGACGCCGAGCTTGATGTACATCGGGATCATGCTCTCGAAGACGCGAGCGACAACGAGTCCGAGCATGCCGAACGAAAATGCCCAGATGTGCTCCTTGATATAGGGGAGCAGGCGTAAGAGTACTTTCATGAGTCGCGCTTCGGTCAAGTCGCGGCGCCGAAGCGGACGCGATCGTTGGCAAACCCGGTTTACCTGAGACGATTGGTTTTGTTGTCAGACCGCGGCGCCGCGAGGGTGGTAGCAAGCGGCGTCTCGTTATCGAACCCGAGATCGAGTCTGGTGTTCAGTTGACCGGCGCCGGGTATCGTATCCGATTGCATTTTCCATTGCCAGCGGCTGCCGATGAATCGGGGTCAGGTCTTGTCGATTTCCGCAAGCGCGTCACGAACATGTCGCCAGCGTTCGTAGGCGTCAGCGTACAGGTTTGTGTTGGTCGGCTCGATGACTGCCGTGCGGTGGACCATGTTCGCTACCGCATCGGACAGCGTGGGGTAGTAGCCGAGCGCAACTGCACAGAATATGGCAGCGCCGCGACCCTCGGACGCGGCGTCGGTCACCTCGATGGGGTAGCGCAGGATGTCTGCCAGCATCTGGCGCCAGAGCGGGCTCCGGGCACCGCTGCCGGTCATGCCGAGCGCGGTGGGCTCACCGACCCAACTTTTGATTTGTTGGAACACCTCTGCTGCCGCGAAGGAAACACCCTCGATTACAGCCCGAAACATATCGATGCGCGCGCTGCGGGTG
This sequence comes from Pseudomonadales bacterium, assembly GCA_020443245.1. Lineage (GTDB taxonomy): Bacteria > Pseudomonadota > Gammaproteobacteria > Pseudomonadales > Azotimanducaceae > JANQJA01. The sequence continues at coordinate 186 of JAGRIN010000331.1, read as the reverse complement.
GTCAGCCCATGAAATGTCGCGCTGGCCCAGGGTCTCCGCACGGGTGAGAGTTGTCCGCCCAGGTAGGGCAGAAAGGAGATGCCGCCCGCACCGGGTGGACGGCGCGCTGCCTGGTCGTCGAGTGTTGCCAGTGTTGCGCGCCGCGTCGATTCGTCTGCGTCGAGCCACTCGTCGGCAAACCAGTCC
>JAGRIN010000330.1 GCA_020443245.1 Pseudomonadales bacterium | reverse complement strand
TAGCGGATGAACCTTTATAATTGGTGTCTGATCGAACAGACAACTGACCTATCAAAGCTGATAAAGGCAATCGGATATGAGTGACAACCTGGCCCAGGCCGGCGCCTACATCGTTCAAGTCCTGACCGGGCTCTACACATTTACCGTGATGCTCCGGTTTCTCATGCAGGTTGCGCGAGCCGACTACTACAACCCGATCTGCCAGTCGATCGTCCGCATAACTGACCCGGCCATCCGCCCGCTCCGACGCGCGCTGCCCACAATAGGGGCAGTGGACTTCGCGACACTGGTCGTGGCATTCGTCGTGCAGTTGATCGGCGTGATGCTGATCATGGGCATCTACGGCAATCCGTTCTTCCACCCGATCTATCTCGCGTGGGTATCGATTGGCCTTTTCGCAATCATTTTCCAGATCTACTTCTATGCGCTCATCATCATGGTGATCGCAAGCTGGATCGCCCCTTATTCGACGCACCCCGCACTCACGCTGGTCAACCAGATCACCGAACCACTCTGTGCACCCGCGCGCAAACTGCTGCCACCGATGGGCGGACTCGACTTCTCGATCATCCTCGTGTTCATGTTCATCTACATCGTCAAGGACATCCTCGTCATTGCCCCGATCGCGCACAACTATCTCCGGGTACCTGGCGGACTGATCTTTGGACTCTGAGTCCTGCGTCAGGGCAGTCGGGGAAGACATTGTGCTTCGCGTACGCGTCACGCCGGGCGCGGGCGCCGACCGGTTCGAGCGCAACGGCGACAGCCTGCGCATCAGCATCAAGGCACCGCCCGAGGACGGCAAGGCCAACGCCAGGCTCGTCAAATTACTTGCGAAGGCATTCAAAGTGCCGCAGTCCGACGTTGTGATCACAAGCGGACACACCTCGCGCACCAAGACCCTACGCGTCTGCTCACCCCGCGTGATCCCGAATTTCGCGAGCGACGGATGAAGTACGCCTGCCTGTTTTGTCTCGCGCTTTCCGGACTACCCGCCCTGGCGGATGTCAGCGAGTGCGGTGCGTACCGCATTTACTACACGACGTTTCCCAGCACCCTCGTCCCGCCGGGGGTCGCCGAGGCGCACGGCATCACAAGAAGTGACTCGCGCCTCATCACAAACGTCACGGTCAAGCGAGGCGACGAGCCTGTTCCGGCCACCGTCACCGGTCGCACCCGCAATCTGCTGAACCAGCTGGAGAAGCTGGGATTCGTCGAAGTGCGCGAACAGGACGCGATCTACTACCTCGCGAGCCAGGTCGTGGACGAGCGCGATACCCTCGACTACGAAGTGAGCGTGACGCCGCAAGGCGCGGCTATTCCCTGCGACATCTCGTTTCGACGGAACTATTTCGGGAGTCCGCAATGAAGGTCGTGCTGGCAAGTGGAAACGTGCACAAGTGCGAGGAGATCGCTGCGGTGTTGCCGCGTGACATCGAACTCGTCACGCAGACCAGTCTCGGCATCGGCAGCGTGCCGGAAACCGGACTCACCTTCGTTGAGAATGCAATTATCAAGGCAAGGCACGCGAGCAGTGAGAGCGGGCTTGCGGCGCTCGCAGACGACTCCGGCATAGAAGTCGACTACCTCCGTGGGGCACCGGGCATCTACTCGGCCCGATACAGCGGTGACGACGCGACTGACGCCGCCAACAACGAGAAGCTGTTGCGCGAACTCGAGGGCGTACCGGCGCCGCAGCGCACTGCACGCTTCCAGTGCGTCATCGTGTTCCTGCGACATGCCCTCGACCCGACACCAATCATCGCGTCCGGTACCTGGGCAGGCACGGTCCTCACTGCACCGCGGGGCGAAAGCGGTTTCGGCTACGATCCGCTTTTCTATGTGCCGGCGCTCGGCCAGACGGTGGCTGAACTTGCCCCGGAAGAGAAGACCCATCGAAGTCATCGTGGCCAGGCGCTGGCTCGCCTTTGTGAGGCGTTAGGCACGCGGTGAACGACATACCCCTGTCGCTGTATGTGCACATACCCTGGTGCGTCAGGAAGTGTCCTTACTGCGACTTCAATTCCCATGCAGCGGATGCAGACGGGGAGCTCCCGGAGGCGGCGTATGTCGAACGACTGATCGCTGACCTCGCTGCCGAGCGAGAACACGCCGGCAACCGTCCGATCGAGTCCATCTTCATCGGCGGCGGCACACCCAGCCTGTTCTCCGCATCAGCCATCGAAGCGCTCATGGCGGGCATCGACAAGACCGTTCGCATCGCGCCCGGCGCAGAGATCACCATGGAGGCAAATCCGGGGACGCTGAAAGAAGGCGCGTCGCGACTGGCAGCATTCGCGGAGGCGGGCATAAACCGGCTCTCCATCGGGGTACAAAGCTTCAACCCGGCACACCTCGCCGTACTCGGACGCATCCACTCTCCCCTGGAAGCCCGGCGGGCGTTCGAGTTCGCGCGACAAGCCGGATTCGAGAACATTAACCTCGACCTCATGCACGGCCTGCCGGAGCAGGATATCGACGCCGCGCTCGCCGACCTCGACATCGCGATCGAACTCGGCCCGGAGCACATTTCCTGGTATCAACTGACGATCGAACCCAACACCGAATTCTACCGTCGCCCGCCCGTCCTGCCTGCCGAAGATATGCTGTCGGACATCTATGCAGCCGGGTCGACAAGGCTGTCCGAAGCGGGGTATGCGCAGTACGAAGTCTCGGCGTACAGCACAACGGGACGGCAGAGTCGTCACAACCTTGGCTACTGGCTCTTTGGGGACTACATCGGCATCGGCGCGGGTGCCCACGGCAAACTCACGCAGGGCGACAGCATTGTCCGCACCCGCAAGACGCGGCTGCCTCGCGACTACCTGGGCGGCGGGCGCACGCTGGTGTCGCCCATCGGGCAGGAAGAATTACCGCTGGAGTTCCTGATGAACGCACTCCGGCTGCCCGGCGGCTTCCCACCGGAGCTGTTTTCCGATCGCACCGGGCTGCCCTTCTCGAGACTGGACTCGTTTCTCGAACGCGCCACCGCCCGAGGCCTGCTTTCGGTTTCACCCGAAAGAATCATGCCGACGCCGCTCGGTACGCGGTTCCTGGACTCGATGCTGTTACTGGTCGACGACGCCTGACGCAGGCGGCACACGCTTTTTGAACGCAAGGTCCGTTACCACATGCCCGAGCCGCTGGCCGCGACGTTCGTATTTGGTTACGGGCCTCGGCGGTGCCGCGGTGGCCTCGAACGTCGGGATTTCTGCCGCGGCAGACGCGATTGACGCGGCGTAAGGTTCCCAATCGGTCGCGACGTGCAGGATCCCACCCGGCTTCAGCACACGTTCCAGCACGTCGAGGAACCCGGCCGACAGCAATCGCCTCTTGTTATGTCGCTTCTTGTGCCACGGATCGGGAAAAAAGACCTGGACCACATCGGCCGAACCGGGCGGAAAACCCAACGACATCACAGTGGTGCTGTCAGCGTTGATGACCTTGAGATTACAGATGCCGGCTTCGGCGGCCTTGATGAGCAAGTGACCCACCCCGGGACGATGGACCTCGATACCGATGAAATTGCGCTCGGGATGGGACATCGCGCATTCGAGCAGCGAATCGCCCATCCCGAAGCCGATCTCGATGACGAGCGG
>JAGRIN010000329.1 GCA_020443245.1 Pseudomonadales bacterium | reverse complement strand
TGCCTCGATGTCCCACAGGTCCTTGTCGATATCGAACTCGGCTGACGTGCTGCTGCCACTGAGCGCAAACTTCGTGGTTTCGCGAACCAACGTTTCCACGCCGGTGACCCGGCGAACCGGATCACTGCCGGTTGCGAACGTAAGCAGTTGTTTCGTCAGTTTTGTCGCCTTGTCCAGGGAGTCCATCGCGCGGTCGAGAAACCCGGACTGTTTCTCCGGCTCGCCGGCGGATGCCTGGGCCAGTGACACGTTGCCGTAAAGTCCAACCAGCAGGTTGTTGAAATCGTGCGCGATCCCGCCCGCGAGCACACCGACCGACGCCATCTTGTCGAGGGTGGAGCGTTGCTGTTCGATGCGCAATTGCTCGCTCATGTCACGGAACGTCAACACATTGCCGAGATGTTCTCCATTGCGATCAAAAAGCTCTGCCGTGAGCAATTCCACGAAAACTTCATCACCGCCCTTGCGTTCGACGAACCCTTGGCTGAACGCGATCGTGCTGGTCATGTGATCTTCGCGGAAATGAAAGATATCGCTGAGTGGTTGGCCGACCGCTTCGTCCCGATGCCGACCGGTAACGCGTTGAGCAGCCGGATTGAAATGCGTAATTCGATCTTGCTTGTCCACCGCAATCACACCATCCGCGATGGAGTTCAGGATCGCCCGCGACAGGTTTTCGTTCTCACGTAGCCGTCGCTCCGCCTCCATGCGCTCGGACGCATCCGCGAACGTGCTCACCACCATGCGATCGCCCTCTTCACCGAAGATCGGAAACGCGGTGATGATGACGTAACTGCGCTTGCCATCCGGGTGACGCATACTGAAGAGCTCATCAGTGACGGGTTCTCCGGTCTGGAACACGCGGTGCGCCGGGAGATCTTCAACCGGGACCTGCGCGCCCCGCTCATCGTACAGTTGCCAGGACAGGTCGCCCATCTCTGCACCGACCAGCGTTTCTGCATCCGCGCGCAGGATATCGAGTGCGAACGGGTTGACGAACTGGATGCGGCGGTCGGTACCGTACACGATCACGCCCGCAGGCACGTTGCGCATCAACGTACGAATCAGCGACTCGTCGGAACGTGCCTGTTCACGTGTCTCTTCAAGTTGCAACGTGGTCTTCCGGAGATCGACCAGTTGCTTCACGGTCATACGCCGAAAGACGTGCAGGAAGATCGAGAGTGCGGTCGCCAGCACCATCGCAAACGCATAGTGTCGCGTGATGTCATTCCAGCCGATCTCCCCCGCAATGCCAGCCCATCCCGCCAGGGTCGCAACCAGCACCACGACATACGATCGCGAATCGTGGAACACGTAGCCCCATAACACGACCAGAAACAGCAGGTTGGTCGTCTGCTTGATGTCACCGGAAAGGTAGAGATGTGCCGCCGCGTTGAGCGCAACGAGACCTGCCAGCACAATCAGCGCGACGTTGGCATTCTCACGCATGAGCCGATGCCCGACGAAGACGCGCATCAGCGAACCGGTCGCGAGCGCAATCGCCGCGAGGATGATCATCGGCGTCCGGTAGGACTCCGGGACGATCAGGAAGTGCATCGCCGTCAGCAATGCAAAAAGTACCACGAACACATTCAGCGCCGTGGGAAGTATTCTGTAGGACTGTTCCTCAACCATAGTGAGCTACGTCCGGTGACTTCCTTGTCATAGCCCGAATACCCGGGCTGCATTGCCGCCCAGAACGGCTTCCTGCCTTTCGGGCGAGAGTGAGGCGAGCGATTGCCTGATGAGGTTCGGCGCCTCGAGCGTTGAATCCACGTGCGGATAGTCCGATCCCCACAGGATCCTGTCCTCACCGACCAATTCAAGCATCGCGCCGATGGTTCGCTCTCCCGGTTCCGCAACGAAGTAGCAGTTGCGCCGGATGTAGTCGCTGGGGCGAAGCGCGAGTTTCGTTGGCATCATTGAACCAAAGAACTCGAACTTCTCGTCCAGCCGGTCCATGAGGTAGGCCGCGAACCCGCACCCTGCCTCAACGGCCACCACCTTGAGCGTCGGGAAACGGTCGAACAGCCCGTCCGTCACCATTGACGCGATCGCGGGAATCAACTGGCCGGTTGCTCCCATTGCAAATGTAAAGGTTGGTCCCGGACCCGTCTCGTGCCAGTGTACGAACGGTACCGCAGCGCCGCCGAAACGCACAATCACATGCAGGCAGCCCGGAATACCCGCTTCATCGCATCGTCGCCAGATCGGGTCAAAACGGGACTCTCCGGGCCGCGCGCCGCTGACAACCTCCGGTGGCACGAAGACGCCGCGGAATCCGGCCCGAATGCACCAATCCAGTTCGCCTGCGGCAGCGTCGACATCATGCCAGTTGATCACTGCAATCGGCACCACCCGGTCCCGCGCACCCTCGTGAAATTCCGCCTGCCACCGGTTATAGGCCCGACAATACGCCGAGTTCAGCGCCATGTCCTCGGTCGGAAACGGCAGGATGCCGATCGTTGGAAACAGCACGCCGCGATCGACCTGCCAGTCGTCGAGGAGTCGAATACGCGCTGCCGGATCGTAGCTCGCCGGTTCACACCCGTCGGCATATCGCAGTCCACCGGCAAACAACTCGTGACGCGGTACGTGGGCGCCGCCCAGCCCTGCCAGCCGCCCTTCCAGGACGGGCTGCTCACCGATGAGGAGCACCTCCGCCCCGTTACGTTCTTCAATGCGAATGGCACGATCCCGGAATTTCGGCTCGAGATAACGTTGCCACAGGTCGGCAGGCTCCATGACGTGGGAGTCGCAATCGATAACGGGATTCGATCGTGCCGGATTCATCGCGTTATCATATCGCCTTTTGGCAAGAGGGACAGATCATGCAGTACCGGCTATTGGGCAAGAGCGGCGTGAAGGTTTCGGAACTCGCGCTGGGCGCGATGACGTTCGGCACGGAGACCGGCATCGGCGTGGACAAGGCTGAGAGCCGCAAGGTGTACGACGCGTTCCGCGAGGCTGGCGGCAATTTTATCGATACCGCCAACGTGTACAACCGTGGTACCAGCGAGACCTTCCTTGGTGAATTTATGTCCGGTGATCGCGAGCGCCTGGTGCTCGCCACCAAATACACCGGTGCCATGCGCGGGCGTGACATCAATGCGGCAGGCAATTCGCGCAAAAACATGATGGACTCGGTTCATGCCAGCCTGAAGCGACTGAACACCGATTACATCGACCTGTACTGGGCGCACGCCTGGGATCCGCTGACCCCCACTGAAGAGCTGATGCGCGGGCTCGATGACCTCGTCCGCCAGGGTAAGGTGCTTTATGTCGGGATCTCCGACACGCCGGCATGGGTCGTCTCGCGCGCCAACATGCTGGCGGAGCTGCGCGGCTGGAGCCAGTTCGTCGGCCTGCAGATTCGCTACAGCCTCATCGACCGTACCGTCGAGCGCGAACTCCTGCCGATGTCACGTGCGCTGGACCTGGCCGTGACGCCCTGGGGCATCGTCGGCTCGGGGATCCTGTCGGGCAAGTACAACGAGAATCCGGAAACCGAGGGGCGCGCACGCATGCGCGGACAAATCGATGATCGCGGCCTGCGAATTGCGGGCGAGGTTGTCGCGATCGCGCGCGAACTGGGCGCGACACCCACGCAAGTGGCG
>JAGRIN010000031.1 GCA_020443245.1 Pseudomonadales bacterium | reverse complement strand
ATTTCGCACTGCTGAAAGTCGACCGGATCAACTTCACCGATCCGTCGGAATCGAAGAACAAGATCCTGTTCGAAAACCTGACCCCGCTGTTTCCGGACACGCCGCTTACCCTCGAAGCCGGCAACGGCAGCACCGAGGACCTGACGGCACGGATCATCGATCTCACGTCCCCGATCGGCAAGGGCCAGCGCGGTCTCATTGTGTCGCCGCCAAAAGCCGGTAAAACGCTCATCCTCCAGAATATCGCGCAGTCGATCATGCGCAATAACCCGGAGTGTCACCTGATCGTACTCCTGATCGACGAACGTCCTGAAGAAGTCACCGAGATGCAGCGTTCCGTGCGCGGCGAGGTCGTGGCCAGTACCTTCGACGAGCCGCCGTCACGACACGTCCAGGTCAGCGAGATGGTCATCGAGAAAGCCAAGCGTCTCGTCGAACACAAGACCGATGTTGTGATCCTGCTGGATTCGATCACGCGTCTCGCGCGCGCCTACAACACCGTGATCCCGGCATCCGGCAAAGTATTGACCGGCGGTGTCGACGCTCACGCGCTGGAGCGACCCAAGCGTTTCTTTGGCGCCGCAAGAAACATCGAGGAGGGCGGCAGCCTCACGATCATCGCGACCTGCCTGATCGACACCGGCTCGAAGATGGACGAGGTAATCTACGAGGAATTCAAGGGTACCGGCAACATGGAACTCCACCTCGAACGCAAAATTGCCGAGAAGCGTGTTTACCCGGCGATCAACATTCGCCGCTCGGGCACACGTCGTGAAGACTTGCTGATGTCTGAGGAAGACCTGCAGAAAGTCTGGATTCTCCGCAAGATCCTGCACGAAATGGACGACCTGGCCGCGATCGAGTTCCTGCTTGAGCGCATGAAGAAAACCAAGTCAAACGAGGAGTTCTTCGCCTCGATGAAACGGAGCTGACAGGCGAGGCAATCGCAGCAGCTGTCATCTGTTGAAACAACTTACCTGCAACATTCATTCGATCGAGCACCTAAGCGGCGATACGCGCAAGGTGCTCCTCGAGATTCCCGCCGGGGAAGACGCGAGCTTTCGTGCCGGGCAATATCTCGAGATCGTCCTGCCGTCAAAGAAGTGTCCGTTCTCGATTGCGAGCCGGCCCGGACTCGACGGCCTGGTGGAGTTGCACGTGCGCCCGACGCCGGATTCGAATGATTCCGTGCAGATCGAAGCGTTACTCGACGACGGCGCACCCCTTGTCATCGAGATGCCGAAGGGCGATTGCTTTCTCGAGAAAGCACCCGACAACCCGCTCATCCTGATCGCCGCGAGTACCGGCATCACGCAGATGAAGAGCATTGTCGAGCACCTGTTCGAAACCGGATTCTCGCACCCGATCTATCTTTACTGGGGCGTCCTGAAAGATACCGACCTCTATCTTTCCGCACTCTGCGAGTCGTGGGAGAAGCAGCACGCCAACTTCCACTACATCCCGGTCGTCAGCGAACCCGCCCTGTCACCTGCATGGAAGGGGCGAACCGGACTCGTTGGCATGATTGCGCTGGAAGATTTCGACGACCTTTCAAACGTCACCGTCTTCGTCAGCGGCGGACCGGCAATGGTGTACGCCACGCTGGATGCGTTCATCGCCAAAGGCATGCCCGAAAGCGCGATGCGCTCCGACATCTTCTCGTACGCGCCCCGCGCAAAGGTAAAGTAACCTTACCGCCGCGAATCACGTGCGCAGCAGGTACTCGGTCGCCTGCTTGTAATCCCCGTCGAAGGCGGCCAGCCTGCCCAATCGATGGCCGGCACGCGTTCCCGGCGCAATATCGAGGCTCTGTTTGTAGGCAGTCATCGCCTTGTCTTTTTCGCCCTGGAGCTCATACAGGGCGCCGAGGCAGAAATGCAGGGCGGCGTCGTCACCGTGCTTCGATTGCCAGCCTTCTGCCGTCTTGATGCGACGTGATAGCGTCGTCGCACCGAGTTCGCCGTAGCGCTCGACCAGTTCCGGAATCCACTGGTTCTTCAGGCAACCACGTATCGCGGCCTCCGCAGCCGCCTCGCCCGTCAGGCGTTCGCAGTAGCGCGTCACGACTTGAGGGTCTCTCGCCACCGCATCCGGCAGCTTTTTGTAGATAATACCGAGGCCTTCGTCCGTCACAGGCGTCTCCGAGAGCCGCTCGATGGCAATCCGCTTCTGCAATGCGAACAGTTCCGCCTCGTCGCGCGCCGCCTTTTTGAGGTGGGGCAGAAGATCCATCAGACCTTGCCAATCGCGGCGGGCCAGCATCGCCTCGCAGCGAAGCCGAACGACCACATCGCTTGTGCCTGCATCCTTGAGGTACGCAATGCAGGCTTCGTAGTCATGACGCGCCAACGCCATCTCGGCAGACGCGATCGCGACCGCGCCCCCGGTTTCCGGGTCCTTCTCACGCGCCTTGCGCAAGCACTCCTCGCGCTGTTCGGGCCTTCCCAGCGCATCTGCAGCGCGGGCAGCATAAAGGTAGTTGATGGCAGGCCGTTCGCTGTGCACCGCACCGGAGAGGAGAAATCGCTCGGCACGTTCCATATCGCCTTCCTGGAAGAACGTGAGGCCACGAATCGTGTGTTCCGACGATTTGTTCTTCTGGCGCTCGTCGCGCCACGCGCGGATGTAACCCGTCGTCATGAGCAGCCGCTTCAAGAGTCGCCAGCTGTAATACATAACCAGCGCAGACACGACGACTAGCGCAAGAAATACCCACAATCCCGTCTGGATCGTTGCGCCACCATAGGCGATCAAAACGTAACCCGGGTCGCGTGCGACGAGCGTGCCAAGCCAGATCGCGGCGACGGCAACAACCAGCAGGGCGAAGAGCGAACGCTTCACGTCAGCACTCGGCTAAGCATCGGGCGCACCACCATTCCGCGGAGGTGTCCGATGGAATCGCTCGAGGAGTTTGCGCACCTCGCGCAGCGACCCGCTCACATCCGGCATGCGGGTGGCGATAGGCACCAGCTGGAGCTCCTTCAACGCTGTCAGCATCGTTGTCGTCGCAGGATCGTCAGGATCGAAGTATTCCACGATCCATGATTGCGCTTCCGCGAGTGCATCACGGTACACGGCCTCATCACTGCGAAGCAGGCCCAGTTGCGCCATTTGCAGCTTCATCACCAGGTTCTGGCGAAGATAGTATTCCTCATTTGCAGGCAGGATCGGCTTCACCTTCTCCTGGCCGGTACGGAAATCGACGAGACCGGCGAGACGCGTGCCTCCCCGCGCGAGCAGGTCCATGAAACGTTGCAAGTAGTCATCCGGCGCTGGTGCGACTTGGTCCACCACCGGTGCCGCCTCGAAAGAGCGGGTTCGTTGCCGCAATGTTGAAACCCGGCTGGACAGCGCGGCCAGCCTGACGAAAATGCCGTCGACATCGACTTCCTGCACGGCCTCGAGCGCGGCGATGTCATTGGCGAGCGACGCGCGCAAGTCGTACGCAGCGATGCCCTCTGACTCGCGCAAGATGTCGTCTGCAGCCTGGAAAAGGGCAAGCGCATCGGTCGCGTCGCGCTCCATGATGACGCGTTGGTTGCCGAGCCGCAGCAAGTACTCGACCTCGGCAAACAGCCAGTCCTTGCTCGATGTACCGATCTCTGACTTGATCTCGGCAACTGCGGTATCGACCTGCGACTGGAAGTGCGCCATCGTCTCCTCGCTCCTGCCTTCCATTTGTGCGAGCTTCGATGACACCTCGTCCAGCCGGCCGCGAAGATCATTGACCCCATCTATTTTCGCTTGCAAGTCGCGTTCGACACGCGTGAGGTCCAGTTGCGTCGCCGGGGGCGACTCTGCCTTGCGGAACTGGACCACGTAGACAGCGTAACTGGCCGCGCCGATCGCGATGAGCGCAAAGAGCAGCGACAGCAGGCCAAAAGGAGACGAACCGCTCCCACCCGAGGATGCCGGCGGCGCTGATTTCTCTTGATTTTCGAGTCGCTCGAACGCCTCGTTCAATTGCACCGACAGCTTGCCGGTGTCGCGCCCGTTTTCACCAGTCGCCATGTGCCTGCCCGTTGCCTCCCGCCAGGATTTCGGTGATCTTTGCCATGATGGCCCCTTGCGCCGTTCCGTCCGCCGCATGGGCAGCGAAGCCGTTCGCGGTCGCGATGTCGGCAATCCGCCCGGACGGTGCAACGATGACGAATCCGTCCCGTACTTCACCGACATTCGCTGCAAACGCCTTGACCGCGTCGCCGCTGAAAGCCACCACTACCCATGGCCTGCTATTGATTATGTGCGCCTGTGTCTCGGGTGGCAACGTTACCGGCGCGCGACGATACACTTCAAGGTATTCGACCCGCGCACCACGCGCCGCAAGCGATTCGCCCAACGTTGGCAGGCCGTCCTGACCTCGCACGATCAGCACTCGCTCGCCACGGACATCCGAAAGCGATGCAAGTCCCAGAAGCCCGGCAGTCGACTCTTCCTGCGGCGCTATGCAATCGATACCAAACTCTGCCAGCACATCGCGCGTCGCCGCCCCGACCGCATACCACGACGGCGCCAGCGGCCAGGCGGGCCAGTACGAGCCCAGCTGGTTCACACCGAACCGCGCCGCGTTGCGACTGACGAAGATAATGTGGTCGAAAAGGTCCAGGTCCTGGATCAGGCGCCTTTGCGCATCGGTCGGCAGGAGACCCGAGATTTGCAGCATCGGGCAACTCTCTGTCTCAACGCCATCGAGGGACTCTAGCAGGCGCTGGTTGTCCTCGGGCGAGCGCGTCAGCAGCACCCGGAACACGTTACGCGCCTTCGATGAGATCCGCCGCGCCCTGCGCGAGTAACGCCGCGCCGACACGGCGGGCAATGGCCTCACCGTCAATGGCAGCGCCCCGCTCGTGAACCGAGATGCGGTTCTCGCCGGCGATGTCGGAGACGAACGCAGACAGGGAAATCGCTTCGCCGTCCAGGATGGCGTGCGCGGCAATCGGCAACGTGCAGTTGGCGCCCAGGGCTTGCGAAACGCTGCGCTCCATACGGACACACAGACTCGTCGCGCTGTGGTCGATCGCCTCGATCAGTTCCATGACACGTTTGTCGCCTTCCCTGCACTCGATCCCGACCGCGCCCTGGCCCGCTGCGGGCAGGCACATATCCGGCGACAGTCGGCCGGTAATTCGATCCGCGAGCCCCAGACGCAAAAGCCCGGCAGTCGCCAGGATGATGGCGTCGTATTCGCCGTCATCGAGCTTGCGCAGCCGCGTATCGACGTTGCCACGCAACTCAGGGTAGTCGAGCCCAGGATAGCGGAGCCGGACCTGAACACGTCGGCGCAAACTGGATGTACCGACACGCGCACCGTCCGGCAGCTCGTCAAGCGAAGCGTAACGTTTCGAGACGAAGGCATCGCGCGGGTCCTCACGCTCACATATTGCGCCAAGGATCAGACCTTTGGGCAATTCTGCGGGCACATCCTTCATGGAGTGCACCGCGATATCCGCCCGGCCTTCCATAAGCGCTACCTCCAGTTCCTTGACGAAGACGCCTTTCCCGCCGATCCGGCTGAGGGGCGACGACTTGTTGCGGTCGCCTTCGGTGGTCATGCCGGTGATGCGGACGTCAAGACCGGGGTGCGCGTACTCGAGCGCGGACTTCACGTGGTTTGCCTGCCACATGGCAAGCGCACTTTCCCTGGTTGCAATCGTGATCATGGCGCGGATTCTCTCATTACCGGCAGCTGTTGGCGACTGACAACGATCAACAAAAGAGAGCAGGCAAAAAAAAGGCGGCATCCGCCGCCCTTGAGCTTGTCACACTGGCCCTTAGAGAGATTGCACCAGCTTCCTGAGTCCGGAAACATGACGCCGGCTTACATCGAGCCGCTCTTCGATGCCGCGCATGCGAACCTGGTAGTGTCCACGGGCATCGCGTTCGAGTCCTTCGAGGTGATCCACCATCACCAGCGCATTCCTGTGTATGCGAACGACGCGGCCCTCAAACTCGTCCTCGAGGTCGCGCAGTGTATCGTCGATGAGCACCTCACCGTTTTCGTGCCTGACCGTCACATACTTGTGATCGGCCTGGAAGAATCGAATCTCGGTCAGTGGAATGAGTTCGATTCCACGTCGGGTCTTGGCGGAAATATGTGTCCGCGCCTTCTTGGCGCCTTCGGCTTCTTCAGGACCGAACGACCGCATCTGCACGCGGTTGACCCGCCCGATCTTGCTCAGGGTTTCCATGAGTGCTTCGCGTCTCACCGGCTTCAGGAGATATCCCGCCGCATTGACCTCGAAAGCGTCGACCGCATGTTCACCAAACGCCGTGCAGTAGACGACCGCGGGCGGGGAAGGGAGGTCAGAAATCTTTTTGCCGGCTTCCATACCGTCCATGCCTGGCATCCGAATATCGAGCAATACGATATCCGGCTCGAGCTCCATCGACTTCGATACCGCCTCGTCGCCACTCGCGGCTTCACCAACGACCTCATAGTCGTTCATCGTGCCTACCATCCTGTGCAACCTTTCTCGAGCCAGCTTCTCATCATCGACTACTAGGACTCTCATCTGAAAACCTCTCTTTTGTTCTCTTCAAGAATATGGAGTCGATACAGCTCCATGAGACGTTAAGTTACCTTGTTTGATCTACAAAACTGCGACGCACCGCACATTCCTGTGCATCTGGTCGCTGCATCAGTGCAAAACTGTGAAGCCCTTCACAGTTTGGTCACCTCGTGGTGAAGGGATAACTCACGCGGGTACGAAAGGTGTGGTGGTCAGACGCGGTGGTCAGGCTCGCATCTGCCCCATAGATCGCCTCGAGACGGCGACGAATATTGTCGAGCGCCATACGATTGCCACGCTCGTGACTCGATGCGGCCTCGGGCAACGGGTTCTCGATCTCCACGACGACATTGACGCCCGTCTCGAAGATCCGGATGACAACCGTTCCACCTTTCGGGTTCGGCTGGATACCGTGGTAGATCGCGTTCTCGATGAGCGGCTGGAGCGTCAGCATCGGAATACGAATCTTCTGCGTATCGACCTGCACGTCCCAATCGACGTCAAGTCGGTCGTCCAGGCGCAACGCCTCGATGTGCACATACTTCTCGCAAAGATCGAGTTCTTCGGCAAGCGTAACGGGTTCACTGGAACTGTCGTTCAGGCTCGCACGAAACAACACCGAGAGATCCTCGACAACCGACTCCGCCGTCTCGGGATCAACCGGTATCAGGCTGGCGATAATGTTCATCGAATTGAAAAGAAAATGGGGCCTGATACGCGACTGCAAGGCCTGGATACGGGAATTGAGTTCCGCCTGTTCCTGACGGCGCAAACGGTGTTGCAAGAAAAAGTACCGAAAGGCGATGCCGGTCATGACGGCCGCGACGAGCAGGTTGCGCGTGATCGCCCCGAGATGCCTCGCACCCCAGTCGTCCTCGAGAAACAGCCACTCCGCGAGCACGCTGAAGACAAGCGTGACGGAAAGGATAAGACCGTATCCGGTTACGGTCGCATAAAAGGTCGACATGCGTGAAAGGATCGGGCGCATGTTGCACAGGATTGCAGCCGACAGGAGTACGACCCATTGCACGAACAACGAAGTCAGGCCGAGCTGTGTCCAGCTGAATTCGACGAGATTCGTGGGCACCAGGACAACAACGAAGACAAGTAGCTCCGCGACCAGCACGAGGAAGAGGATACTCTGTGCCTGGCACAGGTCTGGGAGGAAAAAGTCGTCGGCCTCCTGGGGCCGCTGGCCGGATCGCTCGTCGCTCATCGGTCGCGTGATCCTAACTGCGTAGGCTTCCAGTATAGCCGAGATCAGCCCATGCCTAGCTGCTATAATCCGCCGCCGGAACAGCGGACTCGCGGAAATGGACCAGAAAAAGGGCGAAAACGAAGCGCAAGGCATGTGGGACGGCCGGTTCACCGAGGCAACCGATGCCTTTGTGCAGGAGTTCACGGCGTCGGTCGGATTCGATCGTGCGCTGGCCGCTTTCGATATCGCCGGTTCCATCGCGCACGCCACCATGCTGGAGAAGGTGGGCGTACTCACGAGTCAAGAACTCGACGCCATCAAGGGCGGACTGGTCTCCATCGGCCGCGATATCGAGCGCGGACAGTTCGAGTGGTCAGTGGCATTGGAAGACGTGCACATGAACGTCGAGCACGTGCTGACCCAACGTATCGGTGACGTCGGCAAGAAACTTCACACCGGTCGCTCGCGCAACGACCAGGTTGCGACTGATGTGCGGTTGTACCTGCGAGACGCGGTGGACCGCATCGTCTCGCAGCTCACCCGGTTGGGTAACGGCATCCTCGATCTGGCAGAACGCGAGGCCGGTACGATCATGCCGGGATTCACACACCTGCAGGTTGCACAACCTGTCACCTTCGGCCATCACCTCATGGCGTGGTATGCGATGCTGGAACGCGACCGCGAAAGGCTCGCATCGTGCCGGCGCCGAATCAACGTCTTGCCGCTGGGCGCGGCTGCGCTCGCGGGCACCAGTTACCCGATCGATCGCGAATACGTGGCGGAGTTGCTGGGATTCGAAGGCATCGCCGAGAATTCACTGGACGCGGTCAGCGATCGTGACTTCGCGATCGAGTTTTGCGCCTGCGCCAGCCTCGCCATGATGCATTTCTCTCGCTGGGCGGAAGAGATGATCCTCTGGACCGGTGCACAATTCGATTTCATCAACCTGCCGGATCGGTTCTGCACCGGGTCCTCGATCATGCCCCAAAAGAAGAACCCTGATGTGCCGGAGCTCGTGCGCGGCAAGAGCGGGCGCGTCTTTGGCCACCTGGTCTCGCTGCTGACCCTGATGAAAGGCCAGCCGCTGGCGTATAACAAGGACAACCAGGAAGACAAAGAGCCGCTGTTCGACGTGGCGCGCACCTTCCACGACTCGGCGATGGCTTTTGCCGACATGATTCCGGCCATCGAACCGAAGCGGGAGAACATGCGCGCGGCAGCGATGCAGGGATTCGCGACAGCGACCGATCTCGCGGACTACCTCGTTCGCAAGGGCCTGCCGTTCCGCGATGCCCATGAGGTCGTTGGCAAACTCGTCGCGGCCGCAATAGACCAGGGTTGCGGCCTCGAAGCGCTGCCGCTCGAGACGATGCAGGCACGGTCACCGTTGATCGACGTTGACGTATTCGATGTGCTGACCCTTGAAGGATCGGTCGCTTCCCGCAACCACACCGGCGGCACTGCACCTGCCCAGGTTCGCGCGGCGATCGAGCGAGCGCGCCGCAGGCAATAGGTTCATGCTGCGGATGGGCGCTCCGATTGTGCGATGGTGCCTATAGCACCTCGACCGACTGGCCAGACTGCTCCGACAACACGCGGCTGACCAGTGCCGGGAGCTTCTCGTTCGTATTTGCACAAATCCAGCTGCCCGCGCTTTTGTGCAGGTGGAAGCCCCCTGACTTCGCCGCCACCCAGATCTCATGGTTCGCGACCTGCCGGCTGAGGATCACCTGGCTTCCGTCTTCAAACGTCAACGTCAGGACGCCGCCGCCAGAGTCCATGTCGATATCCAGGTCGAGTTCGTCGACGGCATCCTCGATATCCTCGAAAATCTCATCGACCTCGTCATGAAAGTCGCTGTCGTCCACGGGACATCCCCTGTATCGCCGAAAAGATGCAGTATATACTGCCCTGCCTTTTCTCCGGACCCTTGCGCCATGCGACGCGCCGCCGCCGTATTCATCCTGGTTGCATTACTGGCTGGTTGTGGCCAGAAGGGTCCGCTGTACCGTCCCGGAGAGAAGGCCCCAGAACCTGTCACCACCGCCGGGAAGTAGCCGCCCATGGAACCGATCCGCTTCGAGGCGGAAGTGTTGTATGTCGAAGACATGCCGGCCGCTACGCTCGCCGCAGAGTACGGTACGCCGCTCTATGTCTACTCGCGCCGCGCCATCGCGGAATCCTGGCAGCGGTTCGACGCCGCATTCGACGGGTTCTCCCACCGCGTGTGCTACGCGGTCAAGGCGAACAGCAACCTGGGCGTCCTCAGCCTGCTGGCGGAGCTCGGCGCCAGCTTCGACATCGTGTCGATCGGCGAGATGGAACGCGTGCTGCGTGCCGGCGGCCGCGCTGACCGGATTGTTTTTTCGGGCGTGGGAAAGCAGTCCCACGAAATTGAGGCGGCCCTTGCCGCGGGCATTGCATGCATCAACGTGGAGTCCGGGAGCGAACTGACCCGAATCGGCGAGATTGCAGCCCGAACAGGATTCCGCGCGCCGGTCTCGCTGCGCGTCAACCCCGATGTGGACGCCCGGACGCACCCCTACATCTCGACCGGCCTGCGCGAAAACAAGTTCGGCGTGCCTGTCGATGAAGCAATGACGCTGTACCGCCGTGCCGCGGACATGCCGATGGTCGACATTGTCGGCATTGACTGCCACATCGGCTCCCAAATCAATGCGCTCGCGCCCTTTACCGACGCGCTCGCACGAATTCTTGCGCTGGTGGACGAACTCGCCGCCACGGGCATCGAGCTGGCACACATTGACCTCGGCGGCGGTATCGGGGTGCAGTACAAAGATGAGACGCCGCTCGACATCGAGGAGTATGCCGGCGCCATCCGGCAGGCCATGGGTCACCGGCGTGACGCGCTCTGGTTCGAGCCGGGCCGGTACCTGGTCGCGAATGCGGGTCTTCTGCTGACGCGCGTGGTGACGCTGAAAGACAGCGAAGAGAAACACTTTGCGGTCGTGGATGCTGCGATGAACGACCTGATACGCCCGGCGCTGTACGACGCGTGGCAACGCGTCACACGCGTCGAGCCCGGTCCCGGACGAAACGAGACCTGGGATATCGTCGGCCCCGTGTGCGAGACAGGCGACTTCCTCGCAAAGGATCGTCACCTCAGCCTCGCCGAAGGAGACCTGCTCGCCATCCACTCTGCAGGCGCCTATGGATTTGTAATGAGCTCGAACTACAACTCGCGCTCACGTGCTGCGGAGGTCATCGTCGCAGGGGATCAGTCACAGTGCGTGCGCACGCGGGAAACCATCGACGATCAACTGCGACTCGAGCGCAAATTCACGCTATGAGGCGTCCGGTCTGTTGCATAAACTGACCCTCACGGTAATCTGGTTCATTGATCCGAAACTTTTCAGGGAACAACCACAACATGCTCCTTCGATTCACCAAGATGCACGGTCTCGGCAACGACTTCGTGCTGCTTGACCTGATATCGCAGGGCGTGCACATCAAACCGGAACAGATACGCGCGCTGGCAGACCGCCGCCTCGGTATCGGGTTCGACCAACTGCTGATTGCAGAGCCCCCGGACGACCCGTCGCTCGATTTCAAATACCGGATCTTCAATGCAGACGGCTCTGAGGCAGAGCAATGCGGCAATGGTGCCCGCTGTTTTTTGCGATTCGTCAGGGATCGAGGGCTGACCACCAAGACCGAGGTCAGGCTGGAAACGAACACCGGCGTCATCTCCTGCCGTCTCGAGAAAGACGGCAATGTCACGGTAGACATGGGCGTCCCGATCCTGCAACCAGAGAAGATCCCGTTCGTGGCGGACCATGCAGAGATTCTCTATGACCTGGAAGTCGCCCAGCCGCTGTGCCCCGGCAAACAGCACGTGCGAATCTCGGCTGTCAGCATGGGCAACCCTCATGCCGTGCTGCGGGTCGACGACGTCGAGACTGCGCCCGTCGCGCAGCTTGGTCCCGTCATTGAAAAGCACGAACGCTTCCCCCAAAGGGCCAATGTTGGTTTCATGCAGGTGGTGGACCGTGGCCACATCCGCCTTCGCGTATTCGAGCGGGGCGTGGGCGAAACCCGCGCCTGCGGTACCGGTGCCGCCGCCGCTGTTGTTGCAGGACGGCTACAGGGTCTGCTGGACGAACACGTCGAGGTCGCGCTGCCGGGCGGTAAACTGGCACTGACGTGGGCGGGCGACAATGCGCCCGTTATGATGACCGGCCCGGTTTGCCGGGTCTACGAGGGCCGACTACAGATCTGAGAGGTGCCTTTGACAACAAAAGCAAAAACCGTGTCGGGTGAGACGGCCGTGACAGAAGCAGACGTAGCAGCCTGGCTCGAAGAGAACCCCGACTTCTTCGACGGGCGTGACGCCTTGCTACTCAAGATGGAACTGCCTCATGCCCACTCCACCAACAATGGCGAGGCCATATCCCTTGTGGAGCGCCAGGTGCAGTTGCTGCGGGAACGCAATGTCGAGACACGACACAAACTCGACGAGTTCCTCGCCAACGCCCGCCAGAACAACGCAATTTTCGTGAAGTGCCAGCGACTCGTCCTCAAGCTGATTGAAGCCAAGGACAGTAACGGCTTCTTTGACACGCTAGAAAACAGCTTCAGAAAGGAGTTCAAGAGCGACGCCTACAGCCTGATCATCTTCAGCGAGTACGCACACCAGATAAACCACTTCACTTCGAGCCTGCCGAGCGAAACCGCAGCCGAGTATGTCGGCGGCCTGATGAAGAGCAAGGAGCCTTACCTCGGTGTTCTGCGGCAAGCCGAGCAGGACTTCCTGTTCCGGCACCTGAGCCTGCGCGTCAAGTCAGCGGCAGTGGTGTCCGTTCGTCACAAGCGCCAACTCGCGCTGCTCGCCATCGGCAACAGTGATCCCGATTACTTCCGCTCCGGGATGGGAACAGAGTTCATTACCTTTATAGCGGACGTTATCGCCCGCTTGCTGCCGCGATTCGTCTATCTGGATCCAAAGTGACATCCGCAGGCGGGGAAGCACTGGAGCGCGATTGTGAGGCGTTCTTGTTTCACCTGCGCAACGAACGTGGACTTTCCCCGAACACCATAGAGGGGTACGGCCGCGACCTGCACCAGGCGGTGGCGTTCTGCGAAGAGGCCGGCATCGCATCCTGGCAGGCCATGAAGGGACATCACGTTCGCGCCTACGTGGCGGGATGTCATCGCAAGGGCCTTTCCGGAAAGAGTCTCTCGCGGCGCCTGTCCTCGCTGCGCACCTTCTTCAACTGGTTAGGCCGGGAAGGCAAGGTTCGAGGCAATCCCGCGATGGAGGTCAGCGCGCCACGAGACGGCAAGCGCCTGCCCCGGACACTCGATACCGACCAGGTTGCGGAACTCATGGCCGGCGATGCGTCCGACTGGCATACGAAGCGCGACCAGGCCATTCTGGAACTCTTCTACTCGTCGGGCTTGCGCCTCTCCGAGCTCGTCGGCGCCGACCTGACGGACATCGACTGGTCCGAAGGTGCGATACGGGTCGTCGGTAAGGGTAATAAGGAGCGGCAAGTCCCGATCGGTTCCATCGCGCAGTCGGCACTCGAAGCCTGGCTCGCGGTTCGCGAGGACCTTCCGGTTTCCGGCCGCACGTGCGATGACGACGCCGTTTTTATCAGCGAACGCGGCACACGGATCAGTACACGCAACGTTCAGTCACGCATCGACCTGTGGACGGCACGCAAGATGATGCCGGGAAAGGTGCATCCACACATGCTGCGACACTCGTTCGCAAGCCACCTGCTGGAATCCAGCGGGGACCTCCGCGCCGTGCAGGAGCTGCTCGGCCACGCCGACATCTCGACGACACAGATCTACACTCACCTCAACTTCCAGCATCTCGCGGACGTTTACGACAAGGCGCATCCACGCGCACATCGGAAGCCATCCCGTCCACCGCACGGGGGCACCGATGACGACAGCGATTAAGGTCATCGCATTCGACCTGGACGATACGCTCTGGGATGTCCGGCCGGTGTTGATCGCAGCCGAGAAAGAACTCGCCGCGTGGCTGCAGCATGCCGTTCCCGGTCTGCGTTACGACATCGATGCGGTTCGCGCCGTCAGGACCGATCTCCTGGAGGCAAGACCGGAACTTGGCGGGATGGTCACCGAACTCCGGCGTAGTACGATCGAACGGCTTCTCATGCAGCATGGGCTACCCCTGTCGGCCGCGAGTGCGCTCGCGTCCGATGCCATGGAAATTTTCCTCGCAGCGCGCAACAGGATCGATCTGTTCGAAGGCGCACATGAAGCACTCACCATACTCGCACCGCGATTCGTTCTCGGCGTGCTGACCAACGGCAACGCGGACGTACATCGCCTCGGGCTGGGCCACCTCTTCAGGTTTGCTTTCTCTGCCGAAGACGTCGGGGCTCCGAAGCCTTCACCGGCACTGTTCGAGGCCGCACTCGACCGGACAAAGGTCCTCCCGGGCGAAATGGTCTACGTGGGCGACGACCCGCACCTCGATGTCGACGCAGCCAATCGCGCCGGGCTCCGCACGATATGGGTGAAGAGTGCCAACAAGCCTGAGCCTGGAGAGACCGCGGCCGACGTCACCATCGAACACGTTCGCCATCTCCCTGCCGCGATCTCCCGACTGGAGAACTGAGCGAATCCAGGCCCGGTCTCAGCCGGGCATTCCGCGCGACTCGATAAATCGCTTCACCGTTTCGATATCCGCGTCGAGTACGGACTTTCTGGTGGGCATGCCCTCCAGCGCGTCCAGCAACGGGTGGTGAACGGCGAGTCCCGGGACGGCTTCGCCGATCGCCTGGTCGAATTTCGCCGGATGGGCCGTCGCAAGGCAAAGCAGCGGTACATCGTCGCGCCGAAACCGTTTGCCGACCGCAATGCCGACCGCTGTATGGGGATCCGCGAGATAACCCTCGCTTTCGTAGAGTTCCCGTATCGTTGCCAGCGTCTCGTCGTTGGAGGCCGAGTCCGCGCAGAACGTCTCATCGAAGCGCGTGGTGTTGTAGTGGACCCGTTCTTCGCCCGTCGCGAGGAACGACTTCATGAACGAACCGACCTTGGTCGTATCTTCACCCAGCTTGTAGTAAAGATAGCGCTCGAAGTTGCTGGACACCTGGATATCCATCGCCGGACTGTAAGTGAAG
>JAGRIN010000328.1 GCA_020443245.1 Pseudomonadales bacterium | reverse complement strand
TCATGGGAGGCGCCGTTTTTACGATCGTGATGGCGATCCTGTTGCCGATCATCAACCTGAACCAACTGGTATTGTGACCCTGGCGTCCGCGGTCGTGTAAAATCCCGCACAACGGAATCAAGCGAAATCGTCCTATGCAGTTCAAACGCGAGTCCGGCTTTACGCTGATTGAGATCATGGTCGTTGTCGTAATCCTCGGGATCCTCGGCGCGTTGATCGTGCCCAATGTCATCTCGAAGCCGGAGGAGACCCGGGTCGCAGCGGCCAAGGCCGACCTGCGCGCGATCGGCAACGCACTCGAATTTTACATGCTGGACAACAGCACCTATCCCAGCACCGAGCAGGGGCTCGAAGCATTGGTCACCAAACCGTCAGGCTACCCGGAAGCGCGCAAGTGGGCGCAGGGTGGATACCTGCCGAAAGTCCCGAAGGACCCGTGGGATGAGCCTTACCTCTATTACAGCGAAGACAGCCGGCATTTCGAGGTTTACTCGTTTGGCGCCGATCGTAAAGAGGGTGGTGAAGGCTTCGACGCGGACATCTATTACTCGAAGCTATGACGGCCCCTTGATGCTTGCGGCGCGGTCCTCGCATGGCTTCACGCTGATCGAAATTCTCGTCGTGGTGGTCATCGTTGCCATCATGACCGGGGTCGTCGTCGCCAACCTCCCGAGCTTTTCTCACACGGCAGACCTCGACAGGGAAGCGAGACGCCTCTCTGCCCTGTTCGGCATGTTGCGGGCCGAAGCTGTCTCGCAGGCGAATGAGTACGGCTTTGAGCCTGATCGTGACAAGTATCGCTTCTTCATACTCAACGAGCGCGAGGGCAAGTGGCAGGAGATAACCGAAGGCCCATTTGCTGCAAGAACATTGGAGGACGGCATTGTCCTGACGGCGAAGGTGGAGTCCGAGGACCTCGTGCTCGACGTGCCGGATGAGGATGATGATGTGAAGCCGCCGCCGATCCTTGTATTGTCCAGCGGCGAAGTCACACCGTTCCAGGTCACGCTGGCGCTCGATGCCAGCGACGCGCAGCGTACGCTCACGACGGATGGATTCTCCGATCTCGCAAAGGTGACCGATGAGAACGAGCGGTAGGGGATTCACGCTCATTGAAGTGATGGTTGCGCTTGCGATCTTCGCCGTCGCCTCGGCCGCGTTGGTTCGTAATGCGACACTGTCGATTCGCCAAACCGCGCAGCTCCGGGACCGCACGACTGCTTCATGGATCGCGGAGAACGAATTTGCCTACCTGCGCAAGAACGCGCGGGAAGACGCCGACTACCCACCAACGAGAACGCAACGCAAGGCCGTGACCATGGCCGGGGACGGGTTCGACGTCGAGACGCGTGTCGAGACCACCGAGAACTCAGACGTGCGCCGCGTAACGGTTTCAGTGTACAGACCCGGTGAAGACAGCCCGATTGCTGATCTCGTCGGATTCGTCGGGCGGTTCTGACGATGACGCGTCGGCGCGCACGAACCCGCGGTTTCACGCTGATCGAAGTCCTCGTGGCCGTCGCGATATTTGCCTTCATCGGCATCGGTGCCAACGCGTTGCTCCGCACCATCATCGACACCCATGAGAAGACGTTGTCTCTCAATGATCGTTATGCAATGTACTCGCGCCTCTTTGATCTCGTTGAACGGGACTTGATGCAGGTGACGCCGCGGCCGGTGCGCGGAGAGTATGGTGACACATTGCCGGCGCTTGAAGTGGGTGGCACGCCTTACCTGCTCGAATTCACCCACGACGGTTGGTCCAACCCGGCAAACAGGCCACGAAGCGATTTGCAGCGAGTCGCCTATGCGCTGGACGAGGACGGGAACGTCGTGCGACGTTTCTGGCTCGTTGTAGATCGCGCCGAAGACAGCGAACCGGTCACGCAGACGCTGCTCAGCCACGTTGATGACTTCAGGGTAAACGCGGTTTTGGACGACGGAAGCGTCGTTGACCAATGGCCGCCAGGCAACCCGACGGACCTGCCTTTTGCGGTCGAGATACTCATCGACATCGACGGTGTCGGCGAATTGCGCAAGGTCGTGCCCATCGTTGCCCCCGCACAGGTCGCCGCGCCTGCGTCGGCCCCCGGTTCAGGCACATCACCGTGATGCGCCGCCGCCAGCGAGGCGTTGCGCTGATCACGATCATGCTGGTCGTGGCAGTTGCCACAATACTCGGTGTCGAGATCGCCTCCGAGCAACACTTCGCCATCCTGCGCGGTGCGCACTCACTTGAGGATGAGCAGGCACGTCAGTATGCATTGGGGGGCGAGGAGCTCGCGCGCCAGGTCCTTCATGCCGATTTCGTTAAACAGCCCGGCAAGGACAGCAATTTTGAACCGTGGGCGGCGAAGGATCTCCACTATGAGTTCGAAGGTGGCGAGGTCCTGATCCACATCGAGGATCTTCAGGGACGGCTCAATGTGAACCGCGTGGCCTACGGCAATGAAATCGCGATATCGAGGGCGAGGCTGCAGAAGCTTCTGGCCGACCTGGGACTGGACCCGACATGGCTGCCGAAAATCGTCGACTGGATCGATGCCGACGAGGCGCGGGAACCTGGCGGCGCCGAAGATTTCGATTACCTTGGGACGACGCCCCCGCATCGCACCGCGGGCACGATGCTGACTGATCCATCAGAGCTACGGATGCTGCTCGACATGGACAATGAGACGTGGGCAAAACTCCGGCCTTACCTCACCGCGTTACCGGACCCGGCCACGCCAGTTAACATCAATACAGCGAGCGCAGAGGTCCTGGCGTCGCTGTCGACGGCGATCACGCCGCAAATGGCCGAGACGCTGATGGCGACGCGAGATTCCCTCGAGGGATACGATTCCGTCAATGCGTTTCTCCAGGATCCTGCCCTCGCGGGCACTGCCGTGCCGAACACCGGCCTTGGTGTACAATCCGGGTTTTTCGAGGTGCGGATACGCGCCCGCTTCAATGACCGGTTTGCCTACTTGACCAGCGTGATCCAAAGAAATCTGACCGATGGCCGCCTGCGAGTCATTTCCCGTGACCTGGGCAAGCGTGTCGCGGGCGTATGACTGAGAGACTCTTCGTTTCGCCACGGGGCGACGGGTTTGCCTGGCTCGTGCTGGATAATGCGACCGGCATCGTTCGTGTTCGCGGCGAAGGCACTGCCGACGAGTTGGGGCAAGCGGCGCGTGGCGTGCAAGTCCCGGCAATTCTTGTGGTACCCGCAGAGTATGTCCTGCTGACCCGCGCCTCCATTCCGAGCCGGCAACAACGCCAGTTACTCCAGGCGCTGCCATACGCGGTCGAAGAGCAACTTGCCGCGGATGTCGAGGATTGCCACTTCGCGGTCGGGCCGCGCGCCGAAGACGGGAGTGTCTCGGCGGCGGTTATCGAAACAACGTTGCTGGCAGGTTGGCTGGAGCGCCTGGATGCGTGCGGCGTATCGGTCGAACAAGCGCTGATCGATGTGCTCCAGGTACCCCGGGTCCAGGGCAGTACCTTGCTGGTCGACGGCGACCGGTGTCTCGTGCGTACCGGACCGACAGCCGGATTCGGTATCGACACGGCGCTGGTGCCCATGGCCATTGCCCTGTTGCCGGAAGACCAGAAATCATCGCTTGCGATACTGGTCCATCCA
>JAGRIN010000327.1 GCA_020443245.1 Pseudomonadales bacterium | reverse complement strand
GTTTGACTCCGCGACCTCGTTCGTACAGTTCGCCCATCTGGAATTGCGCTTCCGGGTAGCCTGCTTCGGCCGCTCTTGAGATCCATTGCAGCGCCTGCCCGTAGTCCCGGTCAACGCCTCGTCCCGTCATATACAGTTCGCCAAGGGCGGTCTGTGCGGGCGGATAGCCCTGGTTAGCGGCCCTGGCGTACCACTGTGCGGCCTCGTCATAGTCACGGCGAACACCATTGCCGTTGTAGTGAAGTTGCCCGATGGACAGTTGCGCCTCTGGATAGTTGTCCTTGGCGGCAAGCTTGTACCAGCGCATGGCGTTGTCGTAATCCGGCCGCCCGTTGTCGGTGAGACGGCCATTCTCGTACATCCACGCGATCAGCGTTTGCGCCTCGGGGTAGCCCTTGTCTGCTGCCTTGTCGACGGCGACTCGCGCGTCCTGGTCCCGGCCCGCGGCAAGCAGAGCCCTCGCGTACTCGACCTGGAAACGGACCACATCGGGGTAGAGCCTGAGTGCCTCGTTACATGCGGGGATGGCGGCCTGGGAGGCGATTCGCCCGATCGGCAGGCCGAATTCTTCCGGCGTGCGTGAGTAGCCGGCGAGCGTGTCGCAGTTGTGCTTCTTCGGCACCTCGCTCTTGAGATGTTCCAGGGTCTCGTCCGTCACATCGCCACTAACCGTGAGATCGCGGCGTATCTGGTAGACCGCGATGGCTTCGCGGGTGGGCTTGTTCAACACACCGGTTTCCTCTGCCTGGCGGAACCCAAGTTGCTGCAAGCTCGCCTGCACCTCGCGAATCCGAAGCATCCGCGCCTTCTCCGCGCGCTTGGCGAGTTCTTCGCGGCGCTGGCGTTCCTGTTCCTGACGCTGCTTTTCCTGTTCCGCCGCCTGTTCCTTCACAGCGAGCAGAAGTGCTGTTGCCTCGTCGTAGTAAGTGCCGTCGCGACCCGTGTTTCGAAGGTAAGTAATGAGTCTGTCCTGGGCTTCCAGCGCGCGCCCGAGCCTGTACAGGGCACGGCCTTCGAGGAAATACAGGTTGTCCGGGAATTCGAGGTCGAGTGATCGAAATTGAGGTATCAGGTCGACGATTCCCTGATTGTCGTCATTACGCAGGTAGGTCGCCAGTTGCTCGCGCAGCAGGTCGATCCGGACCTCGAGGGGCAGCGTCGCGGACGGGGTGGAGGTCGAACTGCTCGTTGTAGATGGCGCGGCCTGGGCTCCGGATTCCGCTGCCATGAGTCCTGCGGGGGACAGCATCCAGGTAAAACCGGCTGCCAGGATGAGTCTTTTCAGGTTTCGCTTCGGCAAAGTCGTTTCTCCGGAGTTCTTATGATTGTGAGGATCAGGATTGAGGGTGTTCCGCCTCGCAGTATTGCTTGAGCGTCAGGATGCTGCTCGCAAGTTGCTCGATGTCTTCCAGCTTGTCCTTTGCGGCTGTGAACTGCCAGCGATTTGTCTTGTAGTTGCCCTCGGTCGTGCTGCGAATGTCACCACTCAGCTGGATAACAACCGATGCCCATCCCTCGTCGGAGATGCGAATCGGGCCGATTCTTTCGACGTCCTTTTCGAGGTTGATGTTGGCCTGCCTCGTTGCCCTGACGGGTTCCGGCCGTCCGTTTTCGGCGCAGAGGAACTGGTGGTTCGCCTCGCTTCGGAAGTTGAGCTGGCAGGTGCCCCGCGCCTGCACCCAATTGGCCACGACACGGTCCGACTCACAACCGTGGGCGGGTGCGGTGAACTGCGCGAGCGAGGAGGCGATCAATGTGACGACGTTGTTCACAGCGGTATGCGCCATCTCCTCGCGCTGGCGCTTCTCCTGTTCTGCGATTTGTTCCGGCGTCATCACTGGTTCTGCCGGCGGCGCCTCCGGGGTGCCGCCACCGACCGTTGGCGCGATCGCCTGGTCTATGGCTTCCGCCAGCAGGGAATCGAGAGATTGTTTGGCGTCCGCCTGTTTCGACGTTGGGGACGGGGAGGTGGGAGTGGATGTGGCGCCCGAGACGGTGCGGGCCTCGGTAATGACTTCGAATCCTTCGAATGCCAGCGGTGTCGCAAAAAGCTTCTTGCTTTCCTCGATGCTCGAGCAGGCGGCGCTGTCGGTTGGTGCGTCACAGAAAAGCATGGACCAACTGGGCGATTCGGTCGCAGTCGGACCGAAGTCCTCGCCGGAACTCGCGACTTCCGGGCTCAGCTTGAGATACTTGAATGTGCCGTCCGCTGTCCTGGCACGCAGCCATATATAGGTGAGACGGGACAGGCAGTCCGGGCTCGTGTTCGGGCCGGCGCGCCAGCGCATCTTCGAAGTGAGCAGTGGTTCCCCGAATGCCTCGTCCAGCTTGAAAGTCACCGTCATGGAGTCGATGTTGCAGATCGACGATCGGAAGTTCTGCCGCGAGAGGTCCTGGCTCATTGCCGCCTGCACGGACGATGCGGAGGCGACAAGCAGGCACGCAACGATAGCTCGAATGAAGGGGTTACCGGCCATCGGACTATTCTAGCCGTGGGCTCGCGATAGTGCTACTTGCGCGCCGGGGCAGCCCGTGCCATGAGGGCGAGGTAGCCGGTCGGGAAGAGACGTTCCAGCCAGGCGGCCACATGCGCGTCTCCGCCGACGAGGATGCGAGCCTTGTTTTTGCGTACCCCTTTCAGGATACGGGCGGCTGCGTCTTCCGGTGTGAGCCGTGCCAGGCGATCGAAGGAGGCGATGAATTCCTCGCGGGTGGGCGCTTCGTTGTCTGTGGCGACGTACCGTGATGACCTGACGATGTTCGTTTTTACGCCACCCGGTTGGACGCAACTCACGCCGATGTGGCTGCCGCGCAGTTCGGTGCGCAATGAGAACGTATACCCCCGGACTGCGAACTTCGATGCGTTGTAGGCGGACTGCAATGGAACGGCGATGGTGCCGAAAATACTTGAAGTATTGACGATGTGCGCGTCGTCGACTTTCTCGAGGTAGGGCAAAAACGCACGCGTGCCGTGGACAACTCCCCAGAAATTGATGTTCATCAGCCACTCGAAGTCTTCGAGCCGCATGTGTTCGGCGGTGTCGGTGACCGAGACGCCGGCGTTGTTGAAGATCATGTGCACGGCTCCGTGGGCGCGTTCGACGTCGGCCGCAAAGGTTTCGACCACTGCGCGGTCTGACACATCGACAACATGGCTCGTGGCAGTGACCGAATCGGGAAGCTGGCTCATGGTCTGGTGGAGTCCGTCTTCGCTGACGTCTGCAATAGCGACATGGCAGCCTTCACGTGCGAGCAGTATGGCGAGGGCGCGTCCCATTCCGGAACCGGCACCCGTAATCGCCGCTACGCGGCCGGAAAAATCCTTCATATCGATTATCCTTTGT
Source organism: Pseudomonadales bacterium (assembly GCA_020443245.1). Classification (GTDB taxonomy): domain Bacteria; phylum Pseudomonadota; class Gammaproteobacteria; order Pseudomonadales; family Azotimanducaceae; genus JANQJA01. The sequence goes on along the minus strand of JAGRIN010000327.1, from coordinate 281 downwards.
TGTTGGGATCAGGTTGGCGTACGCGTCGAACGTCACCGGCACGCTGCGTGATTCCGCTGCGGTCGAAATGCTCGAGGATCTCAACGGCGAGATTCCTGCCTACGCCGCTTTCATCACGAAACGCGGCGACGGTGAATGGACCTTCGCGTTCGTGCAGTGTAACGGCATCCTGGCGAAGGGCGGCGTATGCGTGGGGCAGGAAGAACCTTCGAGGAATGGGGTTCACCAGTAGCCTGGCCTTCGTCAGTTTGCGGAGGAATTTTTCCAGCGGCGAGGGTGAC
>JAGRIN010000326.1 GCA_020443245.1 Pseudomonadales bacterium | reverse complement strand
GCTATGGTCTCTACGATATGAGCGGCAACGTGTGGGAATGGATGAGTGACTGTGGTGACCGGCAATGCGGCGCCAATACGCGCAGTCTGCGAGGTGGCGGCTGGATCAACCAGGCAGAGGACCTCAGGATCGCCAAACGCAATCATGGCGATATCAACAAGGGCTTTTGGGAGAGTGGCTTCCGCCTCGCGAGGTCATTGCCGGATGGAGACCCGGTTCTGAGGGACACATCGCTTGCTGCCGTCGATGAGGCGCCAAAAGGTCTCAACAGCCAGAACGAGCTGGCCTGTGCGTCGATGGTACAGGGCAAGGTCGCCTGGAATAGAGCGGGAAACACCAACTGGCAGCCCGTGACCATCGAAAGGCTGTGCCGCGGGACCAACAATCCGTCGGCGCGAATTGGGTGCTTTGAGGCAAGCATTCAGGCACACGACCAATGGGCCCTTGCCATTAATGAGTGCACGGCCGCAGGCAGAGCAGAGTGAGTACAGCAGGATGATAAAAACCTCCATGGCGCTGGCAGTCCTTGTAACGTTGGCGAGCGCCGACCTGCTTGCCGAGGCTTCAACCGCGTCCGTAACCTGCGGTCAATTCGAACAGCAGCCCTGCGACATGGAAGAGAGCCGCGGACGATGTGCGACTGGCCTTGTGGAAAACTATGCCACCAGACGTTGCGAGCATTCGAGCCTCGAGAACGCAAAAGCGCTACCCGCGCCTTTGTCGCCAGTATTTGCAACTCTTGACCCTGGCAATCCTGGCGATGCATCGAGACTCTCCCGGGAAGTCATCCTCAGGATCGCGAACCCGGCAGGAGACGTGTTGGCAAGCGTCAAGACATGGGGTGATGAGAGCGTTGCCGATTTGAAGCGCAAGATTGCAAAGGCCGCAAGGCTGGAGCCTGCGGCCTTCGATCTCTTTTTGCCGCTCACGGAACAACCTTTGGATGATGCCCTGCGCATTGCCCAGTACGACCTGAACGAATCCAGTAACCTGTACGTGCAGGCGAAGCCTTGTCGCGGGCCCGATTGCAAGATGGTCCTTTTGATCTATCCACGCAATGAGCGTTCAACCAGCGACTATGTTACCGGCAACACAACGGTCCTTGAGGTGAAACAGCACATGCGAGGCTGGAGCCGGCGTCCACCCGAAGATATCGAGCTGGATTTCGAAGGGACCGTCCTGCGGGACGATCGTACGCTCGCGAGTTACCGGATCGCTAATGACACGTCGACCGCGATCGGCATGCGCTACACGGCCCCGGCGTCGATCAGGTTTGTGCTGCATGTTCGCAAGCCCGACGGCACCATTTTGACGCTTGACCAGCAGACCAACTATACGTTCGTCGATGAGGTCAAGGCTGAGATCGAGCGAATCACCGGCATTCCAGCAAGCCGCCAGTCGCTTTCGTTCAACGGGCAACCTCTCAAGCAGCGATACCTTGGGCTCGATGTGCCTGTCCGGGAGGGCGACACGATCGATCTTGTGATCGTCGAATAGTTCTTCGGCGGCTAGCTTGAGCACGTCCGGGACGTCGCCCCTGGATTCCCGGCACGAAGGAGCAACGTTCATTTTCTTCCTGCCCCGTCAGTTAAACCAGTAGTGGAACGCAAATGTACTTTCGGAGGTGATCGGCACCACGACAACGCCGTCCTCGTCCGTACCCTCGCGGTCCGTCGAGATCGCGATCGCGCCATCGGGTATGTGTGGCTCCGGCGCAATGAGTATTGCGCTCACCCCGATTGCGCTCTCGAGTCCCAGCGAAAAGAAGTCCGACAGGAAATACGTCGCCTGCACGACAACGCCTGTGACTGGATCGACGGCGGAAAGCGCTATCTGGCCATCGGTGTCATTCACTGTTGCCACGACCAGTTCCCCTTCACGGTTAACGCTGACGTTAGGGCTTGCGGTTGAGATACCTTCGAGCGTCGGACCCTGCTCGAAGATGCCGTTCACGCCGAAGATCACGCCGAGGTGCGCCAGTTGATGATAGGCAATGGCGCAGCCCACGGATTGAGGGCCGAAGCTCGCGCACCGCACGGATAGCGCGTCGTCTTCCACGTCACCGATCAATGTCGCGGACTCGGTGGGCAAATCAACCAGGAATGCCTGCCCATTGGTGCCGCCCGTAACCGCGACGCCTTGCGTCGACGATATCGGTGCGAAGCTGATGAATGACTTGCTTATTACCGACCAGGTGTCGAAGACCTTGTTTTCGATTGCCGTCTCGGCAGGGTCGAGTGTGTATTCAAAGATGTCGCCGTCATACACGGTATACGCTTTCGAGTAATCGGGTTCACCCGCGTCGCTCACCGCGTACTGCGCATCGGTGGTGGCGTAGGGACCACCAAAGAGGGTACCGAAGAACCTGGAGAAGTACCCGGGTTCCGGAACGCCGATCGTCGTGCCGTAAATCGAATATGTCAGCAATCGCTCATCCTCACCGTCCCGCATCAGGATTGCACCCAGGTTGCCGCTATCGCTCGTAAACGGCAGGTCTTTGCGGCATGTGCCATCCACGTTAGAGAGTGTGGTTTGGGTGCCGGATACCACGACGAACACCTGGCCATCGCAGCCGACTGACGGATTCGGTGGGGGTGGCGCGAGGCTGATACGATCCATCTTCGGCCCGACCGGAATGAAGATCGGTTCCGCCAGCACCTGGGCGTCCGGCACACCATCGCCATCAGCATCTTCATCGCTGTTATCGCCGATGCCGTCGTTGTCGGTATCTACCCATTCCGACGGATCTTCAGGAAACCGGTCTTGCGCATTCGGGTAGCCGTCGCCGTCAATGTCGTCATCGCTGTTGTCACCGATGCCGTCCTGGTCGAGATCAGACGATTCGCTCGCATCCAGCGGAAAGGCGTCTTCGTCGTCATTCACGCCATCGCCATCGACATCGTTATCCGCGTTGTCGCCAATACCGTCCATATCGAGGTCGTATTGCTCATTCGGATCCTCCGGAAACGAATCCTGATAGTCCGGCACGCCATCATGATCAATGTCCGAGTTGAGTAGTACTGATGCAAGCAGCGGCGCGGTGAGATCAATATCGTGGCTGTCGACCTCGACGTTGGTGACTGCCTTTTCATCGATGAGAAGATCGCGTATGTCCGATACCGGGGTCTCCGTCCCGGGCACATCCAGTGTCGCCGGGTCTGTCTCGAGAATCTGCGCGAGGCCGGTCACCGGATCGAAGAGCAGAATCGGCTGGCCGTCCACCTTGCCATCCAGCGCACCATCCTGAAGGTCTTGTCCGAGGCCATCCAGTATCTCGTCAACCGTGAGCTGGCTGGTCGGATCGTTGGCCAAGGCATTCTCTTTGACCTTCATCATCACCGCGGTGAATGCTTCAATCGCTTGGCGATAGCCAATGACGGATTGCTGGGACTCTATCGATGTCGTCTCTGCCGTAAAAAGCGGCGGCGTTGTGAAAATGTCGGTGGAAGTGTCCATGCCGAACCCGACCGTAGACAAGACCTGGGCGGTCGCGACCGGCACCGCTGCCTCAAACTCCTGCAGATCCAGCGTGCCGTCACCATTGCCCGCGTAAGGCGCAACGGACGAATCACCTTTCATGCGCGCAAGATGAAGTGCCATCGTCGTCAGTGGCGTAGCGTATATGGAGGCAGGTGCCTCTGAGATC
>JAGRIN010000325.1 GCA_020443245.1 Pseudomonadales bacterium | reverse complement strand
GCTTTTCGACAAGCTCGAAATTAGCCTGAGTGGTTTCGATGATTGCCTGGTCCTTTAGCGCCTGTGTGAGTGTGTCATGGCTGACGCCGAGCAGCGGTGCGATGACCTCGGAACGCGTCGTGTCCTGACCCGCGGCGTAGAACGCGGACTGCACGTCGTGAAGAAACGCCCAGGGAGGCGAGCCTGCCTGCTGTCGCGCAAACTCTACCGCGCGACAGGTGATCTCGCTGTGATAGATCATGTCGTCGGGAATGATGCCGGAGAACGGCTGTCCGCTTACCTCGCGAACCGCATCCCAGAGTTTGTGGAGTTGCCGCTTCTCGAAATCCGGCAGGCCCATGGGCGAACCGAGCTGCATGCCTGCGACGATGAAATCGAAGCTGGCTTCGTCCGCGAGCGCACGCCGGCACATCTCGATCTGTGGAAGCGTTCCCCAGCACCATGAGCACAGGGGGTCTGTAACGAAAAGGATGCGCGGCAACATTCAGCGACTCGTGCCGGGCTGAATTCGCTGCCGAACCTGTCGGCCGAGATCCGGCGGTACGTTGGATGAATCGACGCGCAATACATGCGCTTTTTCGCTCTCGTCGAATGGCTCGAACTTCTCCCGCTGCGCGATGTATTGCGCCATGCCTGCCTCGGACGCATCGCCGGTTCGTGCCGCCAGTCGTCGACCAACCTCCTCTTGTGTCGCCGTGCATTCCACGATGGTCCACGGTACCCCGAGCCGCTCTGCCATGTGCGTAAAGCGACGGCGCAAGTCCAGTTCGATGAACGTCGCGTCGACGATAACGGGACGCCTTGATTCGATGGCGACGAGCGCGAGCGACTGGAGATGTGCGAACGTGCGCTCGTTTGCGAGCGGCGAGTAGATGTCGAGACCGTGGCGGTGGCTGGAGTCGTTAGGCCCGAGACCGTAAAGACGCTTGCGCTCGACATCGGATCGAAGATGGATGGCGCCGATACCCTGGGCAAGCGTTCTCGCGACCGTGGTCTTGCCGGTGCCGGAGAGTCCGCACATCAGGATCATTGCTGGCTCCCTCGGCGCCGTGATACGGCTCGCGAGCTGCATGTAGTGCGTGGCCTGCTTGTGCAGCGCTGCGCCGTGGGTCTTGTCCTGGCGCGCACGAATAGCGCTTACCTTGGCGCGCACCATTGCCCTGTACACGAGATAAAAGTCCAGCACCGGCAGGCATCCGTAGTCGCCGGTCTTTGCCAGGTATTCATTGAGTAGCAGGTGCGCGTGGGTCTCGAGGTCATGGTCCATGAGGTCCATCAGTACGAACGCAATATCTGCGGCGACGTCGATCCATCGCAACGCCGGATTGAACTCGATGCAATCGAACAGGACGACCTTCTCACCCTGTTGGTAGAGATTGCCGAGATGAAGATCCCCATGGCACTCGCGCACGTACCCCTCATGGCGACGGGCGGAGAACATGACCGACAAGTCAGTAATGGCGCGCTCGGTCCATGCCTGTAGCGCGGCGAGGGTGTCCTGGTCTTCCGGGACGTGATCGAGTTTTCCTATGTCCGCGAAGTTGTCGCGCGCGGGTCCGGCGACGGCGTCGACCGAGCCGTAGCCAGCAGGCGGGGTGCCGGTGCGGATCGCGTCATGGAAGGCAGCCACGCTTTCCGCGACGGCGGTGGCGAGCGTCGTGCTGAAATCTCCCTTGCGTGCGAGATTGTCCAGAAGCCGGCTGTCGTCGAAGCGGTTCATCCGGACGGCGTACTCGATCGGCGCCCTCGCGTCGTCGACGACGGGATCGTCCTCGGTTCCCGAGATTGCGATGACGTCCCGGTAGATGTCCGGCGCGGTACGGCGATTCAGGCGGATCTCTTCCTCGCACGCGTGTCTGCGCTTTGTGAGGGTCGAGAAGTCGAGAAATCCCAGATCGACCGGCTTTTTGAACTTGTAGACGAGATCACCTGCGAGAAGCAGCCACGAAATGTGTGTCTCGACCAGTTTTGCGTCGAGGCGCGCCTCGAGTGTCCTGACCAGCTTCTCGCTCAAAATCCTTCCGTCTTGTGGACGTTCTTCCAAAGCATGTCGGGAAACCAGCGTCGCAGGCGTTGCGCCATTCGCGTGCCTTTGCCCGGAAAGACGAACAGTTCCCCGGCAGCGAGCGCCTCATCGATGGCATCCAGGACATCCTGGGGCGCAATGTGCGCGCCCTGGTCGAAGACTTTTGGCCATACCGTATCCCGAGCCTGGTCGAGAAGGGGTGTCCTGACAGGGGGAGGGCATACGCATGCGATCTTCACATCGCTCGCCCGCGTCTCGTGATAGAGAATTTCGGTAAATGCGACCACCGCGAACTTGCTCGCGTTGTAGGCGGCCATATAGAGGATGGGCACCCATCCGGCCAGTGAGGCGAAATTGATGAGCTCGCCACTGTTTCGTTCGAGGAGCTTCGGCATCACAGCTTTGCTGACGTTGACCACGCCGCCATAGTTGATGTCCATGACGCGCTTGAAAGTGGCGGCATCGGTATCGACGATCTTGCCGAGGGGCATGATCGCGGCGGCGTTGTAGACGCGGCGAATCGGCCCCAATGCGCGCTCGGCTTCCTCAACCGCGTTCAGGACAGCATCGTGGTCGGTAACGTCCACGTTGAACGTGCGGATGTTCTGGTGTTCCTGCGCCGTCTCCAGCAGGCCCTTCTCGTTGACATCGATCGCAGCGACATTGTGGCCCTGCCTTGCCAGGTTACGGGCGGCGAGTTGTCCCATGCCGCTGCCGGCGCCGGTAATGAACACCGATCCGTTTTCCATGTCGAGTCCCCTGATCCGCTGGAAAAGGCAGAGTCTAACATTCTCGCGAAGTGCGTCAGGACACCGGAGCTCGCTCCGGTTTCCATGCGGCTTGTGTCGGGTCGCCGCGCAGGATCCTGGCGGCTGCTTGAGGAGGGCCGAGAGCGGCCCTCTTGAAAAGAATTGCTGCCGGGCTAGTGGACGACGGTTGAACTCTCGACGGCGTGTGAGAAGCGTTCGCGCCAGGCAGGGAAGTCTTCACTGTGCTCGTCGATGAGCACACCGACGCGTATCTCGCCTGATTCTTCCATCCACCGCACCTCGCCCTCGAGACGCAGGTCGCCGGCGCCGGGCATGTCCAGGGTAACCTGGGTCCTCTGCGGAACGGGCACATAGAGCCAGACCTTCATCCCGGAGGCCGACACGTCGATCGTCTTGGCAGAAAGTTGCGCATTGGCAAGCAACGGCTCAGCCTCGCAATTCACAACGTTGACGATAATGTCCTCGTGCAGTTCAAGACGCATCGGTCGTTCGGTCACACTCACGGCTCGCCTCCTCGTTGTCCGGCCTTTAATACTATCAGATCGAGCGCGAGCGGAAAGCGCCAAATGGTCAGAATTCTACATCCGCGACAGCGTTGCGGATCGCCTCGATTAACGGTCCTTCATGCTTGCCGTATTCGCCCCCGGACGCACTATCCGCGTTGGAATGCATCGCGATGACGAGTTTGTCCGCGGGGTCGACGAAAATCAGTTGGCCGAATATCCCGCTCGCCCGATAGGTGTCGCCGGGGCCAAGCCACCAGAGATAGCCGTATCCGTCGTAGCCCTTCGAGGGTGTCGTCGAGGCCTGCATCCAACCGTCGGGCAGTACGTGCGTGCCGTCAGCCAGGACGCCTCCGTTCATGGCGA
>JAGRIN010000324.1 GCA_020443245.1 Pseudomonadales bacterium | reverse complement strand
AAGCTGGACGATTCATATCAAAACGACCTCGGAATATTGTGGAACGAAGCGTAACGTCAGGCGAGATAGGTCGTATTGTAAAAGTGAGACACAGGCGCACCGTTGAAGCAGGCTGTCAGCGGAGTCTCGCGGCGTGAACGCACCAGGTGTTCGGGCGTCGTCCAGGCGAACTGCCGAAAATCCCGATTCATGTGGGATTGATCGTGATAACCCGCTCGGGCCGCAACGTCGGCCAGATTTGTGCCCAGCGACAAACCGAAGAGCGCCTTCTGGAACTTCATCACACGCGCGAAGCGCTTCGGCGTCGTACCGACGGCATCCAGAAAACGTCGATCAAGCTGTCTCTTGCTCATGCCATAGCGTTGCGCGAGTTCAGCAATGATCGTCGTTCCCCCCGCGAGGTTGATCACATTGGCTGAATCGATCGCAACTCGGTCCACCGATTCAGGACGCAGTTGGCGCAAGAGAAAGTGTTCGACCAGTTGTATCCTCCGGGCGGGCGTCCGCGCCTCGAACAAACGATCCTGCAGCGCTGACAACGACCCACTTCCGAAGACATCCGCGAGATCGATCGAGTCGTCCGCAAACAAATGGGCCGGCATGGTCGTGAACGCCGATAATCCCCACGGGTACAGGGCGACAATGACGATGCCGGTACCACCACTTGCCGCAACGTCTATGGGCGAAGAGCGTTGCCCTGTGACGTACGCAACCGGTTCCGCTGCGTCACCATCGCGGCCACGGCGCACAAAGCGATCGCCATAGTGAAACAGCAGGTCCATAGTTCCGGTCGGCAGGATGCGAGTGCGTGCGGTCGAGCGTTCTGCGCTGTCCTGTATACCGATGCTCTCGACATAAGGTCGTAGTGCCGAATCCGGCACCCGCTTGAAGTACGTCACAATCGCGTTTCCCGCTCTCTTTACGGCATGGTAACCCGGGAGACAGCCCGGCCCGACGCGTTCCGTCGCATATTCCGGCTATTTTACCGAGGATCGAAGTACTGAGAGAATCGGGAGCGTCCGTTCACGTAAGTGCAACAAACATTTCGGAACCGCAATGATTTCCCCGATCTACCGACACCTTGCCGTCCTGCTACTCACCTTGCCCCTGCCGTGCCTGGCGGGCGTCCAGGAGCTCAACGACGCTATTGGCCGGAACGATTACGCCGCGGCCGCCGCAGAAACCGAAGCGATCTGGAGAAACTACGACAAAGGCCGTCCCGATGCGTTTCGAATCGCGCGGGAGTTCGCGTTCGTCCACTATATGGCCGGCGACGTCCAGACGGCCCGCGATTACACGAGGTACCTGACGGGCAAGAATGCGCTGGAGATGTCTGACGATGACCTGCCTGGGGCAACCGGCGCACTGGTTGCACTGGTGAACTTCGGCACGAAGCCAAGCAAGCGCCACCGAGGGGAGTTGTTTCGCGCTCTCCGGAAGCGCGTTGCCCAACCCGGGTATGACGCTTACACCGAAAAGGCCCTGCAGGTCCTCTACCTGCACGACTGGGAGAAGGGTGACTGGCACAAGGCAGCTGAGTCGTCGGCACTCGCTTCCCGGTTCTTCTCGCGCGCAGGCGATGCGGCGGTGAGCCTCGAAACCGAAGCGCGCATGATCAGTTCAGTCTCTCGCTTTTTGCCCACCCGAACGACCGAGGCCTATTACGAACTGGTCGAATTGCACAATTTCGTGACCGAAGACATCGCGCACCTTGACGATCCTGGTTTGCAGGTACAGCTTCTAAAGCAGCGATGGACCGTCTTTGCCTGGGTACGCGCGATTGAAGCGTTCTATCGCACTTACTATGGAAAACCGGGAGGCTATCGCCTTACGGAGGATATCGATCCTCGCCCGCTGGAGATGGGTCGTTACAAGATCATGCGGTCACCAGAGCCAGAAGACTCAAGACCGCTATGCCAGATGGATTTCGAGTACGATGCCCCCCACTATCCGGGGCTCAGACTCTACGAAGGCTTTGTCGGCGTCGTCATCCTCATGGTCGATTTCGATGAAGAGGGCCGCGCCCACAACGGCGAGATACTTGCTTCCGTGCCCGTGCCGAGTTTCGGCAAGAGCGTCCTTGCGGTGGTCGAATCGATGCATCGCATCGCGAAGCCGGGAGAGGACGTTGGCAAGTGTCGAGTCAGTGAGCGAGACGTGGTCATTCCGATTACCTTCGAGATCATCTAGCGACGATCGGCATCACGCGACGGTTCAGTTGAGTGATATCATCACAACGTCCCACACTCAAAAGAGAGAGGAACCATCATGCGCTCGAAAACCCTCGTTGTTACCCTCGCACTGTTCGCGGCAATGGCCTCGGGTGCAGCGCCCGCCGAGAAAGGTGACAAGGGCAAGGAAATGTCCTCGAAAATGCAGGACATGGAACACATGCGCGACCAGGATGCCGACGCGATGCGTGAGCACGCCGAGGAAAGCAAGGAGATGATGGAATCTCATCGCAAGGAAGCGATGGAAAAAGCCGAAATGGCCGAGCAGGAAATGCACATGAAGGGCGAGGAAGCTCGCAGCGATATGGCCGATGACATGGCCGCCCGCAACGAAGAAAAGAAGCAGATGAAAGAAGAGTACAAGGAGACCGGTGAGAAGCAGAAGGGCAAGAAGCCCTGGTGGAAGTTCTGGGAGTAAAGAGTCCCGCCAGGTCAGCTCATTGACTTGAGCAACTGCTCCAGCTTGACCTGGTCCGCCGCGAAGTTGCGGATACCTTCCGCCAACTTCTCGGTGGCCATCGCATCCTCGTTCATCGCCCAGCGGAAATCGTTTTCGCCCAGGTTCAGTCTTTTCTCCCCCGACGGATCTTCAGGACTGAGTCGTCGGGGCAGTTCGCCGTTGTCGGCAGCCAACTCGTCGAGAAGCGGCGGACTGATCGTGAGCCGATCACATCCTGCGAGTGCTTCGATTTCCCCGGTGTTCCGGAAACTGGCGCCCATCACGACCGTCCGATAGCCGTGTGTCTTGAAGTAGCGATAGATACGCGCAACCGATAGCACGCCCGGATCGGTCTCGGCAGTGTAGTGCTCGCCCGTTGCGTTCTTGTACCAATCCAGTATCCGACCCACGAACGGTGAGATCAAAAATACACCCGCATCAGCACAAGCCGCCGCCTGCGCGAAGCTGAACAGCAATGTGAGGTTACAGTTAATACCCTCTTTCTCCAGGGTCTGCGCTGCGCGGATGCCTTCCCATGTGCTGGCAATCTTGATCAGCACTCGCTCTCTCGATATGCCCAGGTCCTCGTACATCTCGATGATGAATCGTGCCTTGTCGATTGTCTTCGCGGAATCGAACGAGAGTCGCGCATCGACTTCCGAGGAGACACGGCCAGGGATGATTTCCAGAATCGCAGCGCCGATCTCCACCGCGAGCCGGTCACAGCACAACGCGAGTTGTTCCGCGTCGCTGCCCGGCCGGGACGCGGCCCATGCGCGGGCTGATTCGATCTTTGGCGCGTAGTCCGGCAATGCTGCCGCCTTGAGCAGCAACGACGGATTCGTGGTGGCATCGAGGGGTTTGAAGCGTGCGATTGCACTCACGTCGCCCGTGTCGGCGACCACATCGGTCATTGCCTTCAATTGGTCAAGTTTGTTCATCGCGACAATCTACACCGTCCCGTTACGCGTCGCTACCAATCGTGTCGGGCAACTGCCCGATCA